>DATESM010000096.1:0-11738 GCA_035270805.1 Bacilli bacterium | reverse complement strand
GTCAAGGATTGAAACGTCGAATGTTCCTCCACCTAGATCAAAGACGAGAATTTTTTCAGCTTTGTCTTTGTCTAAACCATAAGCAAGGGCGGCAGCGGTTGGTTCATTAATAATACGAACAACATCTAAACCCGCAATTGTTCCGGCGTCTTTGGTTGCTTGACGTTGGGCATCGTTGAAGTAAGCAGGAACGGTAATCACTGCCTTACTAATCGTTTGTCCCAGTGATTTTTCAGCGTATTCTTTCATATAGGTAAGAATCTTCGCACTAATTTCTTGGGGTGTGAATTCTTTGTTAATTGATTTGATTGAGATTTTTTTGTCGGTGCCGATTAAACGTTTAACGCTTAACACGGTATCGGGATTTGTGACGGCTTGACGTTTTGCCGCATCGCCGATAACTTGTTCTCCTCCAGCCTTAAAAGCAACGACGGATGGGGTGATTGCGTTTCCTTCTGGGTTGGGAATAACTTTGACTTGACCATCGATTTGACGATAGCTAACGACTGAGTTTGTCGTTCCTAAGTCGATACCAATAATAATTTCTTTTGCCATAATATGTTTTCTCCTTATTTTTTAATTTAAATCTGTATTTTCTGGTGTCACTTCTGGTTCTTCAGCTGCTTGATCTTTTTGGTCGGTTGTAACGATTACTGTCGCCGCCCGAACGATCCGATCATGCAGGAGGTAACCATTTGTGTACACCTTAGACACTGTGTGAGGCTTTTGTTCGGGATCAAATTCTGTATCGATCGCGTGCATTACGCTTGCATCAAATTCGTCACCCTTCTTTGGTGCTACTTCCTTCACACCTTCTGTTGACATTGCTTCAACGAGTTGCTTGTAAATATAAGTGAAGCCCGTTAAGTAATTCTTCAAGACTTCATTTTCAGGAATGTGGCTTGTCGCGATATGGAAGCCATCGAGAACAGGCAGAAGTTTTTCAACAAAACCCATCGCCCTGTACTTTATAAACTGAATTTTGTCTTTTTCGTTTTGCTTACGAGTGTTTTCCATATCGGCATAGACGCCATAATACTTATTTTTCCACTCATCAGCTTCGGATTTAGTCTTTGTGAGCTCTTCGTTCAATTTATTGACTTGCTCTTCAAGATTCTTGATTTGCTTTTTTTCTTTTCGATTTAATTTTTCGACTTCTTCGACAATCTTTTTTTCTTCTTCACTCATCGTTTAACCTACTTTCTTTATCAAAATATTGTTCGAGTGCATCAGTAACATATTCAAGTGCACTGACGACTGCATCATAGTCCATCCGTTTTGGACCGACTAGCACAATTTTGCCTTGTTCACGGCCAGGGACTCTAAGCGTTGAACTAATCACACTAAGATCGCTATCGTCTTTACCAATAACAACTGAGAACTCTTCACCTTCACTAATCAATTCTTTTAACTTTTCAGGGTCATCAAGAATCGTAATGAGTTTACGGAGTTTTTCAGGATTATTGACGAATTCTGGTTGTTCGAGCAAACTTTCTTTCCCATAAAGAGAGAGACGGTCTTTAGCATAGCGAACAAATGCTTCTGTAAAGGCTTCATAGATGACTTGTTGTTCAATCACGTACTCTTTAAGCATCGGCTGGAGCGCATCCATTTTACCAACAACTTCGCAGATGAGTGTTCCCGCTAGTCTTTCATTAAAGATGGCGACAACCTTGCTCATTTCAACGGCTGTTGTTTTTGGTGGAATCAAGAATGTTTTGCTTTCAACATAACCACGATCGGTCACAAATATCGCTGTCGCGGAGTTATGACCAAGCGGAATCAGTTGGATGCTTGCTAAACGATCTTGATGCGCGTTAGGTCCAAGAACAACACTCGTCATATTCGTCAGTGATGACAGTATCTCAACACTGCTTTTGACCAATTCTTCGATAGTTCTTGATTTAGCATCGATTAATTTAGCAATTTGGTTCTTAATGTTCTGATCGACTTTTACATCGCGCAGATGATCCACATAATACTTATAACCTTTACTTGAAGGAACGCGACCACTAGAGATGTGCGTTTTTTCAAGATACCCTGCGTGTTCTAATGCATTCATCTCTGCTCTAATCGTTGCCGAACTAAATGACAACTTATAGTTTTCAATCAATGTTTGCGATCCGACAGGTATCGCGGTTTTAATGAAAAGTTCAACCGTGTATTTTAAGATCAATTCACGCCTACGTAATTCCATTTAAACCTCCTGTTTGGCACTGATGTAACTCAAGTGCTAACATTATTATACAAGAAAAATTAGCACTGTCAATAGATAAGTGCTAACTTTTAATTTTTATGGAAAGACATTGATTACATGAGCTTAAAAAGAATATAATCCAACTTAATTAATCCCTCATCAGAGCAATAAACCAAGGTATCAGTAAGGTTTAATAAACCCGAATTAATCAAGAAAGGCAGTTTGGAAGCATAGCGATCAGCAAAATCGACAGCAAATTTATCTTTATACTCTTCGCGCGCAAAACCATTTTTTAGGCGGAGATTATTCATGAGATATTCTAGTTCAACTTTGTTTTCATCCAACCATTCATCTTCTTTCTCAACATGACCAGTTAAGTATTGAGTAAAATGACCGATGTTGCGATAACGATAGTGACGCTTATCATTAATCAGATAGCCGCTGGCGCCATAACCAGCACCATAAAAAGGACGAGAAAACCAATAAACGTGATTATGGACAGACTCATGCCCTGGCCGAGCAAAATTTGAAATTTCATAACGTTCATAACCAGCTTCTCGGAGACGAGTCAGGATTAAATCATACATTTCACGAGATTTATCATCACTCAAAAGTGGCCACTTATCAATGTAAGCCTTAGTGTGTGGATGAATTGTAAGAGAATAGGTTGATATATGAGCGGTTTCAAGTCGAAGAATGTTTTCAACATCAATCGCAAGCTCCTCTAAAGTTTGATTTGGGAGGCCATAAATTAAATCAACACTCATGCGGTCGAAGCCAATGCGTCTAGCTTGTTCGACGATATCAACGACCTGTGAATAGTGATGCTTGCGGCCAATTTCTTCAAGCCGTTGATCATGGGTTGATTGCACGCCAAAACTAAGTCGGTTGACCCCATAGTTTTTTAACAAAATCAATTTATTGACGGTTGTTGATTCAATATTACATTCAAAGGTATATTCAAGTGGTTGATTAACATAAGGTTCAATTATTTTTAATAATTGCTCTAACTCCTCTTCACTGAGGCTGGTCGGAGTCCCTCCTCCAACATAAAGTGTCAAAAAACTAGTTTGTTTAAAACTAGCAATTTCGGCTTTTAATGTTTTTAGATAACTTTGAATCCACTTCTTTTGGTAAAAAAACTTAGTGAAATCACAATAATGACATAGATGAGAGCAGAAAGGGATGTGGATGTAAAGACTAGGCTTATTTGCCGTCTTTAGTATCTTTATCTTTGTCTGCGACATTGAGTTGTTCCATTTGTTTTTTTGCTTCTTCATCTTCAATGGATACAAGAACCCGTTCAAGTTCTTCTTGAATAGCTTGTTCTTCACT
Organism: Bacilli bacterium; assembly: GCA_035270805.1. Taxonomy (GTDB): domain Bacteria; phylum Bacillota_I; class Bacilli_A; order RFN20; family CAG-826; genus DATESG01. The sequence goes on along the minus strand of DATESM010000096.1, from coordinate 8,206 downwards.
GACAACTTCATCTTTTTCTTTAAAACCTGGAAGAAATTTACGCAGAAGATAGACAAGGATGGCAATGCCACCAAAGACAACTAGAATAACCGCTAAGATAAAATATGGGTTAGATGTTATAGCGTTTAAAATCATAATAATTTGCTCCTAAATTAACGTTTTACTGGGGTGTAAAGAAATTTGTTTTTGAACTTCTCTTTACGATAATAACCCGAATTAGCCAGATGGTCCATCGAAGTGCGGGCTGTTTCATAAGCGCAACTAGTCGTATCCTTGAATTGGCTAATCGTATAATATTTGCCAACTGTACAGTGTCTCGCATAGAAATAAGCTTCTAATTTCGAGAGACTAGGATCCATTTCCCGAAGGTGTGTTTCGATTTTTTGAGCATCTTCTTCACTTAGTCCAACCGGAACCTTTGGTAGTGCGATGTCCATCCAAGTTTCAAGTTTAACACCTTCATCTTGTTTATGCACGATTGTTGTTGGTGCCTCATAAGTCGGATTGACGTGTACTTGTGGTTCTGACTCCTGTTTAATCGGTATATAATCAGTTTTTACTTCATCTTCCTCATCGGATAAAAGTAGTGTTTGTTGCTCGAATTTTTCAATCACAACTGGTTCATGATCTTCAGCCTTGACCTGTATGTTTTTTTCTACTTTGACTTCGGGTTGAAATCGTTCTTGGACAATCATCTTCCGTTTAATATCACCCATTAGCTCTTCAAATTGATTGATTTGTTTCAAAAAGATATCGGCCATGAAATTAATTAAATAGGTTAGATCATTGGTTTTTTTAACTTCAAGCATGTGTTCATTAAGTTTTTCCTTGTATTCATCATGCAGTACTTCAAGATTAAGAATTGGTGCTAGTTCTTCTAAATCACTTCGTTGGAGGAAGGCTTTAGCAAATAGCAGTGCAATTTCTTCACTATGATATGAGAAAGGCTTAATATAACTAAAATAGAAGAAAATCGCCACAAACTTAACGAATAAGGAAGCAGATGACACTTGCATGAAATCTAGTAGATCGTTGACCATGTCTTCGATTTGATTGACTGGGGCAGCGACGAAAAGTTTGTTGATTAAGGCCTTTTGACTTTGATCTTTTACTTCTTGCGTCCGATAGATATAACTTTCACTTTCTAGTGCATCAAAAATCGAAGCAAGTCCTGTAATAAAAGTTTTATCAAGCGGTGCATAAGAATTTTGGTTCAAAAACTGAATTGCTCTGTAGTAATCATTCAAAATCATTTCGCTAGGACTGAGTGAAGAAATGTTATGGGTTACAAGCCTTTGATAAAAGTTTTCGTTGGCATCGACATTATAAACGGAGGCAATATTACTAATAATATTTTTTGCTTGGACAATATTGAACTCAAGTTTGTAATCATCATTTTGAATAAATGAGGCATAGTTCATGAGCATTTTTGTGAGTTTACGATCAATGCTACCAATTTTTTCGGTGATTTTTGGTGTAAGAACGACAATAAACCTATTTTTGTCCGCTGTACGAATGGTTAAAGGAAATGTGAATTTTTCACGATATTCAATGACTTGCCGCCAAATACCATCAATTAATGTTGTTTTCAACTCAACTGCAACTTGATTATAGGTTAGGTACTGGTCGTTGCTAAAACGTTCACCTAAGTTTTTATTATCTGACATATCGCTCACCTCTATTACTTATTCTATCATCCCATATTGTTTAATAAAACAAGTAAAAACTATTTTTTTACTAATTCACTACCAATACGCTTTCAGGCAAAGAAAAATAGCGAACTTTCGCTATTCTTCATCGATTGAGAGAACCGACATAAAGGCCTCTTGTGGAATTTCCACACTACCAACCATTTTCATTCTCTTCTTTCCTTCTTTTTGTTTTTCGAGTAACTTACGTTTACGAGAAATATCCCCACCATAACATTTGGCTAAAACATCCTTACGCACAGCTTTCAAATCAGTTCGGGCAATAATTTTGCCATTTAAAGCCGCTTGAATGGGTACTTCAAATTGCTGACGAGGGATAATCGTCTTTAATTTGCGACAAATGGCCTCACCGCGGCCATAGGCGTCAGGTTTATGGACAATAATCGATAAGGCATCAACGGGAATACCATTGAGAAGAATATCCATTTTAGCGAGATTACTGACCTTATATTGACTATACGTATAGTCGAGCGTCGCATAGCCACGAGAAAAACTTTTTAATTTATCAAAAAAGTTATAAATCACCTCTGAAAGAGGAATTTCATAAGTCAGCATCATTCTCGTATCATCAAAGTATACAAGTTCACGGTATTCACCGCGTCGTTCTTGGCAAAGTTCCATCAATGGCCCGACATATTCATTCGGCGTCATAATGTTTGCAATCACATAAGGTTCTTGAATTTCTTTAACTAAGGTTTGTTTTGGTAGTTTAGATGGATTATCGATCTCAACAATCTCATTATTGGTCAAGACAACTTTATAGACAACACTTGGCGCTGTGAGAATCAGATCAATATTATGTTCCCTTTCCAAACGTTCTTGAATGACATCCATATGTAATAAACCCAAAAATCCGCAACGGAAGCCAAAGCCCAACGCTTGGGATGTTTCTGGTTCATATTTTAGGGCAGCATCATTGAGGGAGAGTTTTTCAAGAGCTTCCTTTAAATCTTCATATTGTTTGCTATCTGTCGGATAAAGACCACAAAAGACCATTGGTTTGATTTCACGATATCCAGGTAGTGCCACTGAAGCTTTATTTTTCACATGTGTGATAGTCTCACCTGAACGTATGTCTTTGATATCTTTAATTTGTGCCGCTAGATAGCCAACTTCGCCTGCTTTGAGAGTTTGACGTTTAACTTCTGTTGGATTACGTGTGCCGAGTTCAGTTACAAGGAATTGTTTGTCAGCAGCCATTAATAAAATATGGTCCCCAACATTGACGGTTCCCTCAACAACGCGAATAAGGACCACTACGCCACGATATGCATCAAAATAACTATCAAAAATAAGCGCTTTTAAGGGAGCGTTTTCATCACCACTTGGCGCAGGTACTTCTTTGACAATTGCTTCAAGAATTTGTCTTACATTTTCACCTGTTTTAGCGGAAACACCAATTGCTTTTGAGCCATCTAGACCGATTCTATCCGTAATTTCTTGTTGCACGTGCTCAACACGAGCACTTGGCAAGTCGATTTTATTAATAACAGGGATAATCGTTAAATCATTGTCGACCGCTAGGTAAACGTTAGCGAGTGTTTGGGCTTCAACGCCTTGACTGGCATCAACAACTAATACAGCCCCTTCACAGGCGGCCAGACTTCGACTAACTTCATAAGTAAAATCAACATGCCCTGGTGTGTCAATTAAATTTAAGACATAATCCTGACCATCATCTGAATGATAATCAAGGGTTACTGTATTGAGTTTGATTGTAATTCCCCGTTCACGTTCGAGGGAAAGTGAATCAAGGATTTGATCTTTCATTAAGCGTTTATCTAATCGCCCTGTCGCTTCCATTAAACGGTCGGCCAAGGTTGACTTGCCATGATCAATATGGGCAATAATTGAGAAATTTCGTATGTTTTTCTTGTTATATGTCATCCTGACCTCCTTAATCTTAAGTATTATAGCAATTTTTTTGTTTGATTATATTAATAATCACTAAAAAATTTATCGAGGGTATATTTGATTGATTGTGGTTCATCGACATAGACGAGTCGACCATTATAATTCTCGATGATTTTTCGATAACGATTCTCCAAGTAACGTTGATCGATTAGAAGAATGAAGCCCTTATCAGTTTCACTACGAATCACACGGCCCATTGCTTGTAAAACGCGATTGATTCCTGGGGCAATATAGGCATTATGAAAGCCATTATAACCATTATCATCGTAGTATTTACGAATCAGTTCTTTATCAAACGTAATCGAAGGGAATCCGACGCCGATAATGATTACACCACTGAGACGATCATCAACTAGATCAACACCCTCACTAAATATTCCACCAACGACAGTTAAACCAATTGTGGTCGTGGTAGGGTTGATGCGAAATTCATTGAGAAATGCCGCCCTTGAAGTTTGGTTCATATCACGGGTTTGCACTAATAAATCTATAGAATCGACAGTTTCTAAATAACCTAGCATTTTATCTAAGTAAGCATAGCTTGGACAAAATACGAGGAAATTACCGACACGATTTTTGGTTGCCGCAAGGATATAATCTGCCACTAACCCATAGGTGTCATCTCGTTTTTTGTAGGTGGTTGCGACGTTGGTTGCGGCCAGTAAGAGCAAGTTATCTTTAGGAAAAGGGTTTTCAAGTTGAATCATTTGATCACGACTCTTTTTTGCTAATTCGCTTGCATAATAATCTAGTGGGGCTAGCGTCGCACTAAATAAGACTGAACCATAGACCTTATCTAGGGTTTGGCCAATGAAAACCTTGGGATTGAGACATAGAAGATTAATTGATTTTATATCTTCCCCATTTTTTACAGTATATAAAGCCGAATTTTCGTCAAAATTAACGTATAGTTTCAAAAAACGATTAAGCATGAAGAAACTATCTTTAAAGGCGTCCTCAACATCCTTAGGATTTTCTTTCATAAAACGCTGGGCCTCAGTCATAAACTTTTCGATAGCTTTATCGACTTCTTCCGGTAAAACAATGATTTTACTTTCCTTTTCATCGACAACTGTTGCCAAGTCTTCAATTGACTTAATCAGTTTACTAAGCCGCCGCTTCACCTTGGTGTCGCTACTTGATCGCAGTGAGTTTTTAGTCTGCTTCAACGTATATAAATCAATCGTTGCACTATAACTATCTCGCACCCGTTCAATTAGATTATGTGTTTCATCAATCAGGGTGATGTAGTTTTGCGTTGTCACCTCAAAAAATCGTCTTAAATATACTTGTGGATCAAATAAATAATTATAATCCCCGATAATTAAATCGATAAAAAGGGAGAGATCAAGTTGAAATTCAAAAGGACAAATCTCGAACTTAAGAGCGATTTCTTGAATTACTTCCTTGTCAAAATAGTCATAGTGTTGTAAAGCGTACAACAAGGCGTCTTTAACCTTTGAAAAATAATTTCGGGCGAAAGGGCAATCATCAGGATTACAACTGACTTTATCATTGAGGCAAACTTTTTCTTTTGCACTCAAAACGACTGCTTTTGCGTTTAAACCATTGTTGTGAAGAATTTTGAACGAATCAAAAGCAGTTTGTTGCCCGCTTCCTTTAGCAGTAAAGTAGAAAACTTTCTCAATATGATCGTTTTCAAATCCTTTAACACTTGGATAAAGAACAGACATGGTCTTCCCAATTCCTGTCGGTGCTTCGATATAAACCTTGCCGCCTTTTTTAACAACTTCTTCAGTGACACTAATCATATCTTTTTGACCTCGACGAACATTCAAAAATGGAAATGCTATTTTTTCAGCTGTTTTGGCTCTTAATTCACGATGTTTACGTATATGTTCATGAAATTGAATATATTGGTCAAGTAGTTCAAAGAAAAAAACTTTAAGTTCACTATAACTATATGTAAATCGATGCTGTTCCTTTGAATCATCAACTTGTGAAATGTATGTTAATAGTACATCCATCTGGCTGATATTAAACTTGGATGCGTACATGAAAGCGTAACATTTAGCTTGACCAAGATGCCAATTCTTATTAGTCTTATAAAAATTTTCAATCTCATCATTTGTTGATTTAACTTCTTCTATTGTCACGCGCTCATTTTCGATGATTAGTCCGTCTGCTCGCCCTAGAAGCGAGAATGAATAGTCGCGATGTTCATATGTTTCATTAAAGGGGTATTCCGCAATGTAATTACTGTTTTGCCTTTCTTGATAAAACCGATGAATTATCGTTCCCTTGGCCATTGTATCCATGTTAAAAACGCGCGTGTCGATATCACCCGTTCTTAGAAGAAAGTCCACTAAATCATGGACGCTTAGATTGACTTTAATTAACATTTACTAATTTGCTACCAATTTATCACTATTAAAGTTCTATTAAAAGACTTTTAAGCCCATTAAGTCTTTTTCACCATTGATGAAGTCCTTATAAGTAATTTGTTTCTTTCCTGCCTTTTGTACTATTTTTAGTGCTAGAACACCGCCTTTAACTTGAATATGTAACCCCATTTTATCCGCTTTAACAATAGTCCCTACCGGGCTATCCTCTACAAAACTGACTATTTCTGCCTCGAATATTTTCAATGGTTGATTCTTATAAATAACATATGCACCAATGTGGGGAGAAAGCGCACGGATAAGACCAAATACATTTTTAACACTTTCGTGAAGGTCGATTTTCTCTTGTTCACTCCTAATGCTTGGCGCGAAAGTGACATCTTTCTCTTCTTGTTCTTGCCCTTTTAGGAGCCCGTTGACATAGTCATCTAAATATAAATTTGATATTTTCATACAAGTTTCCACGATTTTTGCAGCAGTAGTTTCATAGTTATCATGTTCGCTTATGGAGAAACGCTCAACAGCATAAACGCGTCCAGCATCCATTTTCTTAGCCATTTCCATCAGGCAGACACCAGATTCATTATCGTTATTCATCAAAGCGTATTGTATTGGTGCTGCTCCTCGATACTTAGGTAAAAGACTACCATGGTAGTTGAGAGCGCCATATCGTGGCATTTTTAGCACCTCTTCAGGAATGATTTGACCGTAAGCAAAGCACAAAATTAAATCGGGATTTAGTTGTGACATAAATGAATAGTCATGTTTGATTTTAACCGGTTGATAAACAGGGATATTAAACTTTTTAGCCACAATTTTGGTTGGAACTTCCTGGATTTGTTGCTTACGGCCGATTTTTTGATCGGTCTGCGCAACGACACCAACGATATTAAGACCCATTTTAACTAGGTGTTCTAGCAAGCGCGCACTCATATCCGGAGTGCCCATGTAAACGATACGTAAATCTTTGATATCCATCATAATTAACCTCACTTCTAATTATATGCTAAAAGGCCCATATATTAAAGGATATAGACGGAAAGTAATTCCGATTTGCTAAAGTTAAATATTGCTTATTTTATCCATTTTTTGCTATAATGTAAGAGATTTAGAAAGAGGTGAGTCATATGCCAAATATCAAGTCACAAATCAAACGTTCTGCAACAAACGAAAAGGCTCGCAATCGTAATTCAGCATTTAAGTCACGCGTTAAGTCAGCTATTAAAAGAGTTGAATTAGCTGTCGTTGCCAAAGATAAAGAAGCAGCAAATGTTGCGCTTGTCGAAGCAGTTAGCTTATTAGATAAAGCTGTTGGTCGTGGAATCTATCACGCAAACAAAGTTGCAAACAAAAAAAGCAGTTTACAATCAGCCGTAAACGCCATCGAATAATAGTTTAGCTACTGTTATTAAAAAAACGAAGCCAAGAGGCTTCTTTTTTTTAATAATTGATAATAAATAGTTCAAAGGCAAAAAACCGATCAACTTGCCCGCTTTTAATTTTATAGTCGAGATCATGCAAACGTTCTATGATGTTATAAACTTCAGTTAAAGTTAGTTTTTGGCGCATTTTTTGGGCTAGTTGAATACGATATGGATGCACTGATAACTCAGTGGCAATCTCATCTTTTCCCATCCGCTTATCACTGAGAATAAACACTTGTGCATACAATCGAAACTGATTAGCTAGATTAATAATGAAAGCGAGGGGCTCAAGATTTAAGACTATAAAATCTCGATATATTTGTAATGCTTGCGCTTTGTCGTTGGCGACCAAAGCATTTGCAAGCGAAAAGACGCTCTCTTCGAAAGGACGGGCTACTAACTCAACAACATCCTTTTTTGTCGTATGACTTTTATACAGCGTTAACTTTTCGCATTCATGATATAAGTTCATCGTATTGGCCTGCGTATATTCGATGAGTAGGCTTTTTGCATCAAAGTCTATACTGCATCCATGTTTTTCGAAAATACTATCGATGATTTTAGGCCAATCGTTTGTGGTGATATCCTTAATTTCGATGATTTTCCCGGATGTTTCTATCGTTTTCACTAGAGGATGCTTTTTATTTAGACTTTCCCGTACAATTAAAAGAAGCGTTATCTCTTCAGTTTTTGCATGAGCAAATCGCTCAAACTCTTCCTCTTCAGCACTACTTAATACGTTCTTTTTGTCGAAGTATCCAACATAATCGACGAGAACAACTTTTTTATTAATACC
>DATESM010000095.1:0-2750 GCA_035270805.1 Bacilli bacterium | reverse complement strand
TCACTTAACAAATACAGATATCGAGTCGATTATTCCCCATTACTTAGATTATTTTAATCTTGTGGAAGGCGCGAAATGGTCGAAAGAGACCATTGAAAGACGACTTCGTCAACTCATAATCCGCGAAGATCAAGTCGGCCTCATCTTATTGGATAATGAATCATTTATTGGTTTTGTTACTGGCCAATTAATGCAGTTTGATGATGGTCTTATTTATGAACTCAATGAACTTTTCATTAGCCGAAGTAAGCAAAACAAGGGGTATGGAACTTTTTTGCTTAAAGCAATTGAAAATTTAGCCAAAGAAAAAGGGGCTTTTCGTCTCCAGCTTCAAGCCGGTGACGATCGCGCCCATCGACATTTTTATTTAACAATGCATGATTATCAAATCGCTAACAATAATCTTCTTCTTTCTAAAGGCCTTTAAATAGTTTTATTTGTCAACGTGTTGATATCTCGTGCGGTTTGGGCCATATGCTTAAAGACAATGCCCTCGAGACCTGCATGCTTTGCTCCTTCGATATTGTGAGTTGAATCATCAATCATAATCGCATGCGAATAAGGATGCGGAAAAGTTGCGAGAACATAATCAAATATTGCCCGGTTAGGTTTAGCAAGCCTGATTACACTTGAAATATAAACTTCATCAAAAACGCCATACAGATTGAATATGTCAAAATATTGTTTGATGTAACTCTCAATTGCATTTGAGAGAAGGGCAAAATGATAGTCTTCTTTATGTTGTTTAATGAAGCTTAAAGTTTCGGTGTTTAATTGACCTAATTCAAACCAGTCTTTCTTGATGATGTCGGCCTTAACACCGGTAACACTTTCAAGTGTGGCAAATAATTGTGCTTCGCTCAACTTGCCCTCATCAGCCTCAACAAGGATACTCTCAATAACTTGTTGAGCCTTATCGCTATGCAAATGCTTTTTAAGCCAGGTATGCGCAACTTCACCAACAACAACACCAAAAAAATCAAAAATTAGCAAAGGTTTCTTTTCTTTCATTGTCTCTCTCCCATTTGGTTTCTTTATCATATTAAATGATTTTTCAAAAAAATCAATTAGTCACACAAATACTTAGCTAAAGTGATTGCTTTGTGAATGTCTAAATATTTACTGCAAATCGTTTACCCAGTCCGTAATCGTAAATCCATTGATAGTCATAACAACAGCATCGGAAAAACTATATTCAAGTGTGGTCGTGTTAATTATCGTTGTTTCTGAAAAGTTGAAGTTCATACTATTCATAATCTGAATCAGCTGTGTTTTGTCGATACTTGTAGGAAATCCATTGACCATAATCGTGATGTATAAATAGTATTTTTCATCATCACTACTGTAGATACGCCCTACACTATACGTAAAATCAAAGCCCGTCGTAATTGGAATAACCATCACATAGAGATTAGGATTATCGCCATCTAGATTGGCAGGGTTTGCATTGTTTCTTTTGACATACCAAAGCCAACTTCTTTAACAATTACTGGTAAAGATAGCCCATTGACAATAGCCTTAATATTATCAATCCACGAGTAGAAATCACGGTCACCTTCACCCATGACGAGTTCTTGAATGAGATTAATATGGATTGCTAAAGCATTTGCCTTGACCATTTCTATCGCTTTTTTGGCTTCAATCAGGCTAGCATTAGCGGAAACAGGGGCGGGACAACATGGCGTGGCGACGGCAACGGTGGCAGTGGACCAAACACATCAAACGCAACAAACGCATAACACATCAACGTGTTGGCAAAGGAGTAGATAGCTAAAAACTATCTACTTTTCTTTATCTTCAAGTTCGACCAAATCATTTTGTTTGATGGCTGAATTGATGGCATGACGATAGACAAAATATTTTGTGTAAAGAAATTCAGTCACCAAATTAGTCAGCATTGTCAGCGCTAGAATAAGGTATTCATTCCACCCAACTTTTGTTAATGCGTCACCCCACCAAGTTGAAAGGGGCGTAAAAACAGCGTAAAACAATGCAACTTTTAACATGGCAATAGGGACATTATTAGCGGCTTTGAAGGTGAATTTACGATTAAGCGTAAAGTTCCAAAGCACACTGAGAATTAGGGCGATTAAATAGGCTGGCCAATAGATAAAATCTAACAACTCAAATAAGAGAGTGAAAGTTAAAATTTGAATGAGTCCCGCTGAAAGGGAAAACAAAGTAAACTTAATAATTTGTAGCACTTCTTCTCGACGATGTCCGTCCAGTTTTTTCATAGGTCCTCCAGGAGAAAATTGTGTGTAAAAATAGTATACCTTTCCTCTCAGTCATAGTGTAGAGATTAATATCGTTTAATCCAACAAGAAAAATATCGCTTATTTGAATGCGATGTCGAGAATGTTAAATAAATTAAATGTTGTAGGCTATTTGATAAGCAATTTCATTGCGTCTAAAAATACCTGGCACAAAGGGTGGTTGATATCGGAGTAAAAACAATGTTGATACTTTTTTAATATGATGGTTTGTAAGATAGAGCGTTAACTTTTGATCATACTTAGCGATATTCTCTTTTTTCCAACGACCGCGAAAACGAATCACCGCATAATAAGCGTGATTCATTTGATTGATAAAAACGCGACGATCAGAGGCGACGGTAATGATTGTTGATTAAATTTTGAGGGAACTTAGAAGCCGGTCGCCAGTTTTTCTCCTTCTTCAAAAGTCACAACTGGCGTCGTCATCGAGATTTTTTGCTTACTATCATTTTGACCAGAAATATAATCAAACAC
>DATESM010000094.1:0-5414 GCA_035270805.1 Bacilli bacterium | reverse complement strand
GACATCAACTTCATAGGCAGTCTGATAATCACCACGATGAGAATTAGATGTGCATTCCGATAAATATTCATTGACGCCATCAATCACAGATTGCGGTTTGAAGGTGGTTGATGCTGAATCTAAAAAGACTAAACGTTTGCCGTTGATCGTCCTTTTCAACATCGGAAAGTCATGAGCGATTTTTTGGAAATCAATCATTAAAGCGCCTCCTCAAGCGCAAGCATTAACGCGTTTGCTATCTCTTGATCGTCAACAAATTTAATCACAGGTTCTAAGTAACCTTTTGTAATGAGGCGTTTCGTATCTAGTTCGCTAATCCCACGGGATTGCATATAGTAGAGATGGTCAGCATTCACTTTACCAACAGTCGCTGCATGACTTGCGGTAACATCATTAAAATGAATGGCTAGAATTGGGTCGGCCTTGGCTTGAGCCTTATCATCAAAAATAATGATTTTAGCAGTTTGGTGTGTTTCTGCGCGTTTCATGTTTTCAAAAATCGCACTGGTACCACTAAAGCTGAGTTTAGAATCATCAATAATGACACCATAATTTTGCATGTCGGCAAAAGTGTAAGCACACTTATGTAAAAAGGATATGTTATAAACCTTACTGTGTTGTTTATCCACGAGTGAAGATAAAAACCAGTTGGTTCTCGCATTAACACCCACTAAATCAACTTGAATATGGATATCACGATTGGTGTGGTTAAAGTCGGCAGTTGCAAAATCAATTTGCGCCCCCTCTTCAAGTCGGTAAATACGGTTTAATGATTCAACTCGATCACCAAGCAGGTGAATGATTTTACCGCGCGTATCAGGCAGGACAACATAGTTGAGGGCTGTTTGACGAGGAGCGACACGAATAATGACATTAACCGCTTGCATTGATGAAAGATATACCTCGTTGATATGCGAAGGAAAAGTTGCTTCGTCAATGATTGTGTTTTTTAATGCGACACCTTCAAAAAAAATGCGATTATCTTCTGTTTTTGTACTCGTTGCGCGTTTGAATTTATCCATCGTCACTAAATACTTTCTTTGACCGCGCAAGATCCTAAGGTTGTCACTTTAACGGTTTCTTTTTCTATCTTAATCCCTTTTTCACGGGCCAACCATTCGTAACCCTCTGAATCAATTCTTTGGATGACACTAACGTCGCCATCAACGACAATTTGTCCATTAATCATCACAATCGCACGTGTTGGGTTAATGAGGTCATAAAGCCGGGCGTAGTGAGAAATGATTAAAAAGGCCCGTTCAGCTTTTCTTTCATTGTTAATTTGATCAGCAATGACTTTGATACCATCAACATCAAGACCTGAGTCAATTTCATCTAGCATCGCTAAAGTTGGTTGCAGCAGTTTCATTTGAAGAATTTCATTTCTTTTCTTCTCGCCGCCAGAAAAACCTTCGTTTAAATTGCGATTGGAAAGATCGAGTGGCATTTGCATTTCTTTACTTGCCTTTTCAATCAATCTAAATAGTTTTATTGGCGAAACAGGTTTATCAGTTCTGGCGTTAAGCGCGGCGCGAATAAAGTCGGCGTTAACAACACCTGGTACTTCACTCGGTGCTTGCATTCCAAGGAATAAACCCGCTCTTGATCTTTCATCGACCGACATCGCCAGTACATCTTGTCCATCAAAGTGGATACTGCCTTCTGTCACTACATAATTTGGGTTTCCCATAATCGCATTTAAAAGGGTCGATTTTCCGTGCCCATTAGGCCCGAGTAAGGCAACAACTTCTCCATCGCTTACTGTTAAATCGACACCATTTAAAATATGTTTATCTACAACCTTGACATGTAGGTTTTTAATTTCTAATTTAGCCATAATACCTCCGTGTAACGTTTATTATTTTAGTACAATAAAACCTCAGCAACAAGGAGAACGATAATTTACTTTATTTTTAATAAAAATAGGGGTAAAAAATGGGGTCGTATACGATATATAAAAAAAGCGTCTTTCCTTATTGAATTAATACGTTAGAAAAGATACAATAAATAAGCATATTTACTCAGGAGGTATAACATAAAGTATGAGAAGACGTAAAACGACTATCTCTATTGCGGCCCTAACTGCCCTCACATTGGTTACTGGTTGTAGCAGTAATCTTGTTGAAGATAAAAACGGCAATGTCATCACGATGAACATCGGCGATGAAGTTGTCACAATTGCCGCTAGTGATTTGTTAGATGATTATCTACAAACTACTGCCGGCGTGAAAAGTTATTATGATGCAGTTTATGAAGTTGTTGTTCGCGAATTGTTTGAAAAACCAAGCCAAGCAACCAAACGCAATGACATTTATAACAAAGCAAAAAGAGATGTAGAAAGCACAAAAGAAAAAGCAAGAGGCAACGCGGAAAACGGTGGCTCTTACGATGAAGAATTAGATGCTCTTCTAACAGCTGAAGGGGTCGAAGACCTCAAGGAATTAGAAGAAAAGAAAGCCTACGAACACATGCAAGTCGAACTCAAAGATCAATTCTTTAATGGCGGCGAAGGTTCATGGGCACCAAACGCTTGGGAAGAACTTGTTGTTGGCGAACGCGATGAACTCGGGGGTTTAATCCTTGATGAAAACGGCGACCCAACTTATGCCGGTTACTTAAACGAACGTTTACCCTATCACGTCAGACATATTTTAATTAAAGTTGGCGCTGGTAGTAATGCTATCTACGACGCAAGCATTACCAAAGATGACGCAATCAAACTAGGCTCCGCAGTCACTTCACTAGCTAATCGGGCACAATACCAAACATTTGGTCGTCTTGCCCAACAAATCAGTGAAGACGATGGCAGTGCCAAAGAATTCGGCGACCTCAAAATCATGGATGCCAAAACACAATTCGTCAATGAATTTAAGTTAGGTGTTTATGCTTTCGAAGGCATTTACAATCAAAGCCACGACGTGGCCAGTAAAGCCAAATTAAATATTCCAAGCGAAGCCAAGACTTTCTTTGAAAATCTCGGACTTGTCGAAGTTCCTTATGAAGCCGCACTTAAACTAATTGATGTTTCTGATGTGGATAAAGACGCTCAAGGTAACGAAGTCAACGATGGCGAAGCCAAGTACTTCCCACGTAACGTCTACTTCAACAAATACTTTAACCGTCATAACGTCGCTGTCATCACACCAACTAGTGTTGACCCAAATAGCGACAATGGTCTAGCCAATGCAGGCTACGAAGCTCTTCCAGGTTTCACTGCTGTTGATGAACTTGGCGGACAAAAAGTCTTAACCGACGAAAAAGGCAATGTCATCTTAATGGTCAGAGCCGGTAGCAATGGTGGTTACGAAGGCGTCCACTTCATCTCAATCGAACGCAGTGCGTTAGTTGATGTTGAAGATGGTGTTAGCCTTGAAGAATACTACACCATCAAACTCCCAGGTGATGCCAACTATCCAAAAGATGGAGAGACAAACAAAGACACATTTGTTAACTTCTTCCGTCAAGACACCAGTTCGTATAAAAACCGTGCCGACTATGTCAAAGAACAAATCAAAGGTTTCGACCCACGAATCAGTGACAGAATGTTTACACTCTTATACGATCAATTAAATGTACAAATTCATGACGAAGACCTCGAACAAGCAATCTTCGATTATATTGATGCCCAATTTGCAAGCAGCCGCTTCAATGATGCCTATCAAAGCACACAAGCTTGGAACACCTACACTGAATACGTTGAACAACAAGAAGTTCTCCGTGATCGTTTAGTACCAGAAGCTTGTGCAATCAACTTTGAATTAGGTGGTGCTGATTATAATGAAGGAGGAATCTGTTACTATGCAAAATAAAGCAAAAAAACTTACAGGTTTATTAACCTTATCATTAGTACTAGCAGGATGTGGTGAAATAGTTGCCCGTCCAACCAACTATGATGATCCACTCATTGATGGACTTAATCATGAAATTAACAACAAGATTAAAGTCATCTATGACAAATACGCTAAAACCGACGCAAGCAAACAACAAATTCTTGATGAAGTTCTACTTGCGGTGGCCGAATCAGAAATTGGCGCCTATGAAACACTTGATGCTGACACTAAAGAATTAGTGGACGATCGCGCCTTAGAAAAATTCTTCAACGAAATTTCTGCGGGTTCCTATGAATTCCGTGGCGTCTTCAATGAAGAACACTATGTTGTCGATATGATTTACCGCAATAGTTATCATCTTGTTAACGAAGGCGTTGCCGTCAGCATTAAAGAAATTGGGGATCTCAGTTTCTATAACGAAGGTCTCTTCTTAGCCCACATTGATGAAACTAACTTTACTGCTCCTGAAAATAAGTTAGTTCATATCGATTACTACGCTGACTACCTCGAAGACAAGTTCGTCCCTGAAGTTTATCGCGACCTCCTTGTTGAAACCTATGTTAAAAACGAACAAGCCTCAACGATTGGACGTAACTATGCACGTAAGGTAACCTATGTTGCCATCGAAGATAGCACAACCTACCCAGAAGCTGCTCGTAATCTCATTAATGCCTTCATCGATAGCAATATCCTTGGCGGTGGCAATCCAGACTTACAAATTCTTGCCAATGCCTGGCGTGGTGTTAGCGAAGACTTTATCGCTAACGAAGCCGCTCTTCTAACCACAGCGGGACTTGTCGATACTGTTAATAGCATTGACCGTACTTTATACGGCGAAATCATGAACAGATACAGCAAGATTAAGAGTGACGAAAAATTAACCGATAAGTCAATCGAAAATGAATTCACCAACAACGGTGCCTATACTAAGGAAACCGGACTTGAAATCAAAAAGAATGACTTACGTAAAAAAGACTTAGTGGTCAGTGAATGGGCCATTAAAAATGGTGGACTTAGTGGTCTTCCAGAATCAATCCGTAACCGTGTCTTCAATATTGGGACCGCTAACGGTGTTGACTTTGTCGAAGATGACTTAGGTGTCGTCGCTAATGCTGGTAAGGTAGATGATGCCGTCTCAGCTACAGACAATACCTTCATTCGTAATGTGTTTGGTAACTACTACTTAGTTCCACAAGCCTACGAAAAAACTGACAATCGTAACTTCTTAATTTACGAAAACTCAACCTTCTACATTATCCAAGTTGAAGAAGCTGTTAACACCGCTAAATTAACCGAAGGTAATATCCGTTACTATGGAAATGAAGATTTCCTCAATCGGAGTGAAGACGAAGTTGATGAAGTTATTACCAATGTCGCCCGTGAACTCGCTGAAGTTGCTTCAACAAGTACCAACGCGAGACAATTCTACATCGAAAAACTCGATATCACCTTCCATGATGAAGATGTCAAAGAGTTCTTCGTTACGACTTTCCCAGATATCTTCGACGAAGATAAGTAAGAATCAGCCATCAAAATAAAGGAGCCAAACGGCTCCTTTTGTTTTATAATTATAAGTAGAAAGAT
>DATESM010000093.1:0-8571 GCA_035270805.1 Bacilli bacterium | reverse complement strand
CTTTATAATTACTATAAAAATACTAAAAAATAGCTAAAATGGTTATTTTGTGTTTGAAGATGTGATTTCTTCAATTTTCACCTTGGCTTCATTTAGTGTTTTAGCTAGTTCAGTTGCAAGTTTACTACCCTCTTCATAAAGGGCCAATGACTTATCTAATTCAACATTACCACCTTCTAGCAATTTGACAATTTCTTCAAGCCTAGCCATTTTTTGTTCAAACGTTTTGACTTCACTCATGTTTGTTTTTCTCCTTTACTGTCGCTCTAATTTGGTGCTTACTTGTGTGAGCAATGATATCATCGCCGACATCAATTAAGCTAGAATCTTTAATGACTTGATTTTGACTGTTTGTAATAAAAGCATAGCCACGTTCTAAGACATTAAGAGGTGACAAAGCTAACAATGATCCATTTAGACTCTTCACCCTCTCATAGTTTCGTTGATAGAGATTAGTTTGATTGTATTCAAGTTTTTGGCAAAGCAGTGAGATTTGTCGTGAATGATTGAGATAGTTTCGTTCAAAGTGGGTAGAAAGTCTTAATGACATATCATTTATTTTGTTTAAGTAGGGATTAATAATGTTGATCGGACTGATGAGAACGGGTCTAGTTGATAAAGCCGCAATCTTTTCTTCGATTTTTTGAATTAGACGGTTGAAAGTCAGCTGTAGTCGTTCTGAATAGTTTTGAATGTCTTGTTGGAGGTCAATTTGATTTTCGACCGCTCTTTCCGCGGCAGCTGTTGGTGTAGAAACCCGGAGGTCACTGACATAATCAACAAGCGTTGTATCAATTTCGTGACCAACGGCACTAATGAGTGCGACATCGCGTTTGGCTAGGGCTAAAATGAGGTTTTCATCGTTGAATGCCCATAAGTCATCACTACTTCCACCACCGCGGGCAATAATGAGCACATCAAGATTATAGCCTCTACTCGCATTGTATGCCTGAATAATTGACTTAGGCGCTTCGTTTCCTTGAACAAGGCAAGGAAAGTAAAATACTTCCGCTAGTGGATAGCGTCGTGTGATATTTTGCCTAATATCGGCCCAAGCAGCACTGTCTTTGCCAGAAATCACCCCGATTTTTGTAGCATAGCGAGGGATAGGCCGTTTATAACGCTCGTCAAAAATGCCTGTAGCTGCTAGTTTTTCCTTGAGTTTTTTTAGGGCAAGAAGTTTGGCACCCTCACCAAAATATTCAACTTCACGCGCAATTAATTGATAGGTACCACCTTTTGGATAAAGGGTGACTTGTCCACTCACGATGATATCGTCACCATCTTTAAGTCGATCCTTAAAGGTTGAGCCACGTAAAAACATGACGACACTAATGCGGGCGTCCTGTTCATCTTTAATGGTAAAGTAGGCACTTGTGGGGTAAGTTTTAATATTCAAAACTTCACCACGCACACGGATATTATTTAATACCTTGTTTTGATCAAGATATGATTTTACGTATTCGTTGAGTTTAGTTACACTAACAAATTCATCATTCATTAGGAATCACCCTGTCAAGAATGGCATTGATGTACTTAAAGTCATCACCTGGTACGAATCGTTTTGCAAATTTAACAGCGATATTAATGACAATCGCCTTATCAATTTTCTCTACATAATAGTAGTGTGCGTAACTCATAATCAGAATGGCTTGGGAAAGCATATTAAGTCGGTCAAATTTCCATTTTACAAGATGGGGTGTAATTTCTTCAATAATGTGTTCAAGATTAATCAGCGATTTTATCACAAGTTCACGCAAAAAAATGTCGTTTTCGTAGTAATCAATCTCCGTGAGATCACTCAGTGATTGATCAGGGGCGAAATCGAGCTCAGCTTTACGGTGCACAAGGGCACTATAAATTACATATAAGGCATATTCTTGTTGTTGGTTTCGTGAAATCATGTTTGTCTGCTCCAATAGTCAAATAATTCTATCATACTCATTCATTATATGCCATTGATAGTTAATATAAATATTAACTCACTCAATTCTTGTTTTTCCAGCTTTGACGTTTTCTATATGCATCAAAATGAACTGAAAAATGATGATAATGAATAATAATGAAAGTAGGCTAATATGCATCGTAAATGCAAACTCTAACTCGGCAGCACTTAGTAGATAAGGAAAGGGCAGGATGAGAAATAAGAAATCAATACTATAGGCAATGAAAGCTCCAATGAGATACTTAAGTTTAAGACGATTAATTTCCGTCGCGATAAAGGTGAACACGCTGCTAAAAAAGAAACTGATGATGACTACCAAACTCATCCGTAGAGACACATTAGCAATCGCTTCATGAAAATACATAAACAAGTAACTAATTGAACTAAGGCCATAGCCATAACTATATGTAACATGCATTAAACTTAGGACATTGAAGATAATGTTAGAAATTGCCATTAACAAAATAAAAAACCCCGCTACTCGATAAAGTAAGTGAGCAAATTTGAATGCTTGCTTCTTTGAGGTGCGGGGGGTGGCTTTCATCGATTACTTCTTATTTACATTGACGACTTCAACACCAATTTTAAAAGGAATCAACTCAGTCATCATTGTCAAAGAATTGGCAACGTTTTCTTGAATGTTGAGACACACTTCATTGATGTTGGCTTCAGCGGCGATCACAACGTAGATTTTGACAGTCACGAGACCATTTTTAATCTCACATGAGGCAGGACGATGAACAAAGAAGGTTGACTTACGTGTGAACGTTTCGGCGCCCTTAACTTGATTGGTAGCAATCTCAGCAATTTGGTCGAAAACATGGTGGGAAATTCCCATCACACCATTACGGGTATAGTTTTGAATATATACGTACTCTGCCATAATAATCTCCTCCTTTTTATTATAGATAAAAGCTTTGCTAATAGCAAACTTAACGTTCGCGATCAACAGTAATTGAAAACAAACGTTAAATACTACTAATTAGATACTATTTTTTTCCTAAAAGCGATAATACTTTAAGTTTTAGGCCTTCTGGAGTAAATCCTAGGTAGGCAGTAATGTCTTCGCCTTTAGCACTGTAGCCAAAGCTATCAACACTCATATGATGCGCGGCATAGCGTCCCCATCCAAAGCTTGTCAACATTTCAACACTGATTCGTTTATTAATGTCGCTACCTAAAACTTCTTCTTGATCATGCTTAGCTTGTGCACTAAAGCGATCAAAGCACGGCATCGAAACAACACGAACATCAACGCCTTCTTGTTTTAATAAGGCTTGGGCTTCGACGGCAAGACTTACTTCACTGCCTGTTGCAATTAATGTAAAATCTAACTGCTTCTCTTCTTTGGCAATGATATAAGCACCTCTAGCAAAGCTTTCTTGATCGTGATGATGCGGTAAAAGTGGTAAATTTTGTCGACTTAAGACTAGGACATTAGGAGTTTTAGTTGATTTCAAAGCTTCAATCTATGCGTAATAAGTCTCATAGGCATCAGCAGGCCGCCAGACATTAACATTAGGAAGTGAGCGGAGCATTGCTAAATGTTCAATTGGTTGATGGGTTGGACCATCTTCTCCGAGGGCCACACTATCATGAGAAAACACATAGATAGCAGGTAAGTGTGAGAGGGCTGAAAGACGAATGGCATTTTTCATGTAATCACTAAAGACGAGGAATGTGCCAACGTACGGACGAAGACCACCATGTAAAAGCATCCCATTTCCGATGGCAGCCATACCAAATTCACGAATGCCAAAGTTCATATTACGACCAGTTCTGGTGAATGGTGTAAAGGTTTCTTCGCCTTTAACGTGAGTCATGACACTGCTTGCGACGTCAGCACTGCCACCGATTAATGTCGGGACGCGTTTACTTAAGAGTGAAAGGGCCACGCCACTTGATTTTCTTGTGGCTTCGTTTAATCCTTCGGCAAAAGTTGGTGCTGGAATGGCGTCGAGATATTTTGCTGTCTCGGGACTAATTTGTGCCTTAAAGGCTTGATATGATGTTTCATCTTCTTTTTGGAACGCTTCAAGCGCGATATTCCAGGCGGTGAAAGCCTCAATACCACGCTTTCTAAATGTGTTATTAAATGTTTCATAGACGGTAGGGGGAATAACCCAAGCTTCATTGGTATAACCATAACTTAATTTGGTTAAAGCACCATCTTCTTCTCCAAGTGGAGAGCCATGAACCTTACTTGTTCCTTGATTTTTGCTCCCCTGTCCAATCACGGTTTTCACGATGATGAGAACAGGTTTATCATCTGATGATTTTGCCTTATTAATGGCTTTATCAATGGCGTCAATATCGTTACCATCTTCAACCGATAAGACTTGCCATTGAGCGGCTTCAAAACGTTTGGTGACATCTTCATTAAAGGAATCAGAAAGTGGACCATCGAGTGTGACGGCGTTGCTATCATAAAAAACGATCAATTTGTTCAATTTTTGGTGTCCCGCGAAAGAAATCGCTTCTTGGCTAATTCCTTCTTGCAAACAACCATCACCCACCAAACAGTAGGTATAGTGATTAATAAAATTTGGATATTTAGCATTTAAGTGTGCTTCTCCAACCGCCAGTCCAACAGCTTGTGCTAAACCTTGTCCCAAAGGACCAGTTGTCGCATCAACCCCATCAGTCATGCCAAATTCGGGGTGACCAGGTGTATTCGAGTGTAATTGACGGAAACTTTTTAAATCGTCAAGCGTCACATTGTATCCGGCAAAGTGAAGGGTAGTATAAAGCAGCATGCTCGCATGGCCAGCACTGAGCACAAAACGATCACGATTAACCCACTCTGGATTCGTTGGATCAGAAACGAGGTGCTTGGTGTAGAGGGTATAGACCAGTGGGGCACTGCCTATTGCCATCCCTGGGTGACCACTTTTTGCTTTGTTGGTGCCATCAATTGCGGTGGCACGCATTGCGGCGATGTTTAATTTATGATTATTCATCTTGTTCTCCTTTAATGATTTTGATGTGTAGTTCATCTAGTTGTTGTTGACTAACTGTATTTGGTTCCTCACTCATCAGACTGATGCCTGAGAGATTTTTAGGGAACGCTATTACATCACGGATGTTGTCTGTTCCACTCAAAATCATCGTTAGACGATCGAGTCCAAAGGCGATGCCGCCATGAGGTGGGGTCCCATATTCAAGCGCTTCAATAAAGAAACCAAATTTGGCTTTTATCTCTTCTTCGGTCATACCAAGAAGGGCGAAAATTTTATGTTGAAGTTCTTGATTATAAATACGCATTGAACCACCGCCTGCTTCATAACCATTGATGACAATGTCATAAGCTTGTGACAACACTTTACTAGGATCTGTTTCTAGTAATGCTAAGTGCTCAACAAGGGGCATAGTAAATGGATGATGTTCACTCACATAGCGGTTATTATCTTTATCATAACTGAAAAGTGGGAATTTTTCGACCCATAATACAGCAAATTTATCATTGTCAATCAAGTTAAATCGCTTTGCAAGCGAGGTTCTCAACGCTCCAAGGAGTGGTAAGACACGTTGACTTGTTTCGTTAAAGGCGATGATCACAAGATCGTTAACTTTTAAATCAAGTTGTTTAAGAATTTTATCTTTTTGTTCCTCGCTTAGTTTGCCGGCTAGGGAACCAGCGAATCCCTCTGATGTTAGTTTTAGATTAGCTAAACTATTGATGCCGAATTTTTTGGCCTCAAGATTCAATTCATCAAGTTGTTTACGACTCATTTTGTCTCCAACTGAAGGAACAACAATGGCTCTAACCACGGGTGTGGTCGCAAATAACTCAACACTTGGATGTAAGAAGTCAAGCGATTGAATTTTCATGTCAAAGCGTGTGTCTGGTTTATCACTACCATACGTTTCCATCGCTTCGTGATAAGTAAGACGATTGAGAGGGAGTTTTAAGTCATAATTGACAACATCTTTGAACATTTTATGAATTAATTTTTCCATTTGGGATAAAAAGTCTTCATAATTCAAAAAGCTCGTTTCAATATCGATTTGTGTGAAGTCGGGTTGCCGATCCGCTCTTAAGTCTTCATCACGAAAACACCGAGCGATTTGATAATATCTTTCTAGACCACCAATCATCAGTAGTTGTTTGTAAATTTGAGGTGATTGTGGGAGTGCATAAAAACTGCCTGGATGGAGGCGAGAAGGAACTAGATAGTCCCGAGCACCACCGGGTGTCGATTTTGTTAAAATTGGCGTCTCTATTTCAATAAAGTCGTTTTGATCAAGAAATTCGCGGGCTGCCCGAGCGATTTTTGCTCTAATCATCAACTTATCTTGCATAACACTTCTTCTTAAATCAAGATAGCGATATTTCAGTCGTGTGTCTTCAAGAGCATCCGTGGCATCGGCAATAATGATAGGAGGGTTCTTCGCTTTATTGATAAGTTCAATACTCGTCGCTAATACTTCAATTTCGCCTGTTTTTAAATTTTTGTTGGCGACATCTTTTTTGGCGACGACACCTTTGACCTTAATGACATACTCATTGCGTATCTCTGGGACTTCAATTTCATCACTTTTAAGTGTAACTTGAACAAGACCAGTTCGATCGCGAAGATCAATAAAAAGGAGTGAACCTAAGTTTCTTTTTTTTGCCACCCAGCCAACGAGTTCTACTTCGAGGCCCAGATCAAGTATCGTTAATGTTCCATTGTATCTAGTTCTATACATATTTATTCCTTATCGTGGGAGTGGCCACATCCACAGCTTTTACCTTCGCCATGTCCGCCGCAACCACATTCTTTTTCTTCATGTTCGTGATGATGTCCGCATTCGCATTCACCATCAACAAGTTCAGAGTGCCCGCAAGCACAGTATTCAGGTTCATCATGATCACAGTCACATTCACCGTTGCAATCACATTCGCCACCGCACTTACAGTCTGCTAAATCATTGCCACAACCACATTTTTCATTTTCTTCGTCATGATCACAATCACATTCACCGTTGCAATCACATTCACCACCACATTTGCAGTCGGCTAAGTCTTTTCCACAGCCACACTTTTCATCTGTGTGTTCACTTTCGCAACTACAGTCACTGCCACATCCACAATGGTCACCATCGTGTTTATGGTCATGACCACAGCCACAATCTCCATGTTCGTGGTGATGAGCTTGGTTGAAAAGGTTGACAAGGTAGTTGACTGCTTCGTCGTAGGTCACCGCCACTTGCTCCTGTGTTTCGAGGTTTTTGACTTGCAGTATTTCATTTTTAACTTCGTCTTCACCAATGATAACAGCGAACTTAGCTTTGCTACGTTCAGCCCGTTTAAAGAGAGCTTTTAAGTTTTTATCTTCATAATTGAGGATGACACGTAAGCCCATGGTTCGTAATGCTTCGCCAAGGTCAATCGCGTCTTGACGGGCAAGATGACCAATGCTCATGATATGGACATCATCGGTTACGAGCGTTTCTTCAATGAGGTTTTCATCTCGCATTACAGCGTATAATCTTTCGATACCAAATGCAAAACCAACACCTTCAAGGTTAGGCCCATCTAATTCTTTGACGAGACGATCATAGTGACCACCGCCACCAAGAGCACCGTAGTCCTTGCCTTCACTTGTGATATAGCTAAATTCAAAAATTACACCACTATAATAATCAAGTCCACGGACGAGGTGATCATCAATTTCATAAGGAATTTCGAAGCCTTCGAGCTTTTCAAGGACGATTTTGAAATCTTCCTTGGCTTTATCACTTAAGAATTCATTCATTTTTGGCGCATCTTTAGCGATTGCTTGATCTTCAGGAACTTTACAATCCAAAATACGTAATGGATTTGTTTTGTAGCGATTTTGACAATCAGCACACATGTGAGAAATTTTATCCTTGAAGTAGGTTTGTAGTGCACTCTTGTAGTTGTTGCGACTAAAACCATCACCCAAAGAATTAATTTTTAAGGTGATGTTTTCAAATCCTAGATTTCTTAGAATCTCCATCCCAAGGAAAATCACTTCGATATCTTCATAAATTGAATTGACGCCAATCGACTCGACACCAAATTGGTGAAATTGACGAAAACGACCGAGTTGAGGTCTTTCATAACGAAACATCGGTCCACTGTAATAGTATTTAAGCGGTAGATCGGCCTGAGCATGAAGTTTGTTTGAAATCACGCTTCTGACGATACCGGCTGTGCCCTCAGGTCGGAGGGTAATAGAGCGGTTACCCTTATCAAAGAAAGTGTACATTTCCTTGGTAACGATATCGCTACTTTCACCGACACCGCGACTAAAGAGGTCGGTAGACTCAAAAATTGGGGTTCTCAAAGGATCAAACCCGTAAACAGTTGCAATATTAGCCGCAACTTCTTCGATATAATCATAACCACGAGCTTCATTTGCAATGATGTCATGGGTACCTTTTGGTATGCTGATTGCCATAATAATTCCTCCTATAAAAAATAAAAAAGTGATACAAAGGACGACTGAAGCCGCGGTACCACCTTAATTCGTTTATTAACGCACTCAAGCTTTAACGCAGCTAACGAAAGGTTTTTGTCTTCGCCTTTTGTCTCCGTAATGTCTAACTCTTATCCGTCACTAACTTTTTCATCAACCAAGTCATTTCTATAGTTTTGTGATAAGTGTTTTTTACTT
>DATESM010000092.1:0-2915 GCA_035270805.1 Bacilli bacterium | reverse complement strand
CCTCCAAAGTATTTTCACTAATAATAATTTTTCTTTTATTATTTAGTGTGTCTACTTTAGAGGTATCATATCATTATAGACAACAGTCCTTTAATCAATTAATATGTCAATAACAAAGTCTAACTAATGGGGCTCACATCATTTGACTGGCGTTTTTACATTAAACTGAGGCGTGAAGCATACTTTTCGTATACTTCAAGTGCGCAACTTTTGACTGATTGTTTTTCACTATCGATGACATAGTCACAAGTGTTCATCGCACTGTCATTAAACTTTTGATCATCAGTGGCAATCCGCTTAATTGCATCTTCAATTTTGTCGCCACGTTTGATCATTCGCAGTCGTCTAGTTTCTTTTGTTGCGTTCATAAAGAATGAAATCACTCTTTCGTCTTTAAGTTTTAAGAAACTTTGAAGTCCATTAGGATCAACAATTAACACCTTGTTATCCTCTAGTTCTTTACGACTCGTACCATAGAAATTGTCATTGTATTCAGTCGTCTCGACGAAGAAGTTCATTTTTTTTAAATTTAAGAACTCTTCTCTAGTCACAAAATAATAATCGACGCCATCCTTTTCGTTTTCACGCATGGGGCGTGTTGTGTGGGTGATGACTTTGCGCATTTGAAAAAGCTTGCCTAACATTTTGGCAACTTCAGTTTTCCCACTTGCACTTGCACCAACTAAGATAATCATATTTTTGTAATTCCAAATTGTATTATAACTTACATTGCCTTCCTTCGCACGAGAAAAAAGACATGTTACATAATTTTTTCTTTCTACCTATCTATAAGGGTATGAAAAAGAAAGTCATTTCCCTTTTTATGGTCTGGCCACTCCTATTAGGTTTTGCCACTAACACACAAGAAAGTGACGTGGTTAAACTCGCACCATTTAATTTTGTGCCGCTTGTCTATAAAGTGAGTCATGAATTAAACTTTACTTGTTTTACTTATGCCCGTGACTCACTTGTTGTTGAGGCGAAGCTGTTTTTAACAAATCGCACTTTTTCAAACTATCAACTCGGACAAAAAAAGACTGTCGTCACATTAGGCCGTAGTGCGGCGCTTAGCTTTACGGTTCCTCCTTATCACCTCACAAGTGGGCGCAATAGTTTTCGTCTTACTTATACCTTTGCTTCGACGAGTCGCATGATTGAATTTAGACTCGGTAGTTACGGGGGTGAGACATTCACCCTTCCCACCACTAGTGGGCTACGTGAAATGTTTATGGGCGTTAAATATAGTGAGGGGGTTTTTACTTACCACTATTACATGTTTGAGTATGCTCATCTTCATAGTTTGATAGAACTACCCCATGATTTATTTTTGCCCTTATCAAGTTTCATCGTTGATTATGATAATGAATCCGAGGTGTTTGCAGAACGTGTACAACTTGTATTTATCAATCAACAGACGATGTTCTCGCGACTAGATATGACTAATGATGGTTATCCTTATCTTGATTTAAGTCTTGAATATAATAACAATCAAATTCAATATCGTTTGGCTAACGCCCTTTACGTTGATGATGAAACGCATATGATTTCACCGGTCAAGGAAGTGGGATTTAGACTAGGTGGCTTAATCTACTTACCAAAGAACCATATTGGTGATCTTGAGTATGGTGAATATGAAATGAGACTGATAGGTTTTTCAAGTATAAAATTGAACATCATTTATCGCTTTAAACTATTAATCGCTCAAGCCTTTTTAGCCAGTAATGGTGTCTATGATATTGAATACAGGTGGCAATGATGAAATTATTTTTCCTCACACCCCTATTATTTATTGCGTTTTTAAGCATTTTTACCTTTTCCACTAAGTTGAATCATGTGCAAAATGTATTCCTTTCAATGCCAAAATCAACATTCATGGCCTCAGTCGTGATTGAGGAAGACACACAAACACCTCGCTTCCATTATCAACGGACCTGTGAGGCTGTCGAACGCTATTTTACTTCGAATATAAAGACTGGTGTGACCTACGAGTATATCTTATATTTCATTGATAAAGATGCTAACGAAGAGGTCTTTGATAATCGTGGGAATGAATTAAGAATAAATTTTTCTGCCTCACTCATTTTTCATGATGAGTATCAACAAGCTCTCATCATCAGTCTTGGAACGAATTATGCATGAAGCGGAGCGCATGCTTATCTCTAGTCCACTGAGCCGCCTTCTACTTGATAAAAACATCACTGATATCACTTATAACGGTGAAAGTCTTTTTTATCTTTCCTCTATAGAGGGGCGTTGTTACTATGCTTTGTATCACAAAAATGACGCACTCAATCTTATTCGCCAAATTGCGAATGTGACAAATCAACTTTTTACTTATCAAAACCCAGTGCTTGATGTCGTATTCTCCCATTTTCGCCTTAGTGCTGTGCATCCACTGATTGGACGTGATAGGGAGGAAAATGCGGTTTCTTTTGCAATTAGAATCGCAAATGTCAATCCGACACTGCTAGTCGATAATCAAACCATAACACCAGAAATTGAAGCGATTCTTTCTCGCATTATTAGAACCAACAAATCAATCGTGATTTCGGGACAAACGGGGGTTGGAAAAACGGAGCTACAAAAATATATGATTGGACTTTTAGACCCGCATACTCGGCTTGTAATTATTGATCAAGGGATAGAATTGGCTTTATCTAAAACATTATATCCCCAACTTGATATTACACTTTGGCGTTATGACGAGCGAACTGTTGATGGCCAGATGACAAATTTGATTAGGACCTCTCTACGATTCAATCCTGACTATATTATTATTGCCGAAGCTAGGGGCAGAGAAATAATTGATATATATAGCGCCACATTGAGTGGGCACCCGAGCATTTTTACGATGCATAGCGAAAGCGAAAAACAACTTTATGAAAGGATGTTAGCCATGACTGCCTACCAAGTTC
>DATESM010000091.1:0-4993 GCA_035270805.1 Bacilli bacterium | reverse complement strand
CTGGCACTAGTTTAGAAAATGAATGCCCTGAAATATTGGCAACGTGGTTATAAACAACGTCCATAATAATACGAATGTCTTCTTCAGCATAACGTTTAACAACTTGCTTAAATTCTTGAATACGGACAAGGCCATCATGAGGATCAGAGGCATAGGATCCTTCAAGAACATTATAGTTACGTGGATTATATCCCCAGTTAAAGTCAACATTTACTTCATTGTTTTCTTGATCATAGAAGGGGAGAATTTGTAGGGCGTTAATGCCTAATTCTTTGATGTGATCAAAACCAGTTTTGACCGTGACACCACCCTCAGTATAGGTCGTGCCTTCTTCAATTAGTCCAAGGAAGCGTTTACGATTAGCTTCTTGGCCATTCCATGTATCATCAGCGGTTAGATCCGCGACATGTAGTTCATAAGGAATAATTTCTGTTGGTTTTTTTACACTAAAGTCAACGTCATCCCAACCTTCTGGGTCGGTTTGACTAAAATCAACAATCATCCCTCTTAAACCATTGACACCCGCTGCTCTTGCATAAGGATCAACAAATTCATTGGTTCCCGCTGCATTAGTGGCGACGAAAGTATAATATGTTCCATGTAAATTACCATCGACGATGACAGTCCAAACACCTTTATCTCCTTTGATAAAGTTGTGCTCAGCGTAGGTGTCATCACCAAGCGTGGCGTCAATTAATGTTGGTGTACCATTCTCGTATAATCTTAGTTTGAGACTTGTTGTTGTCGGTGCCCAAGCTTTAAATGTCGTTCTAGCTGCGGTATAAGTCGCTCCTAGATCTTGTCCATCATAAGTCATTGCATCAACAAATAAGGGGTCATCAAATAAGCCGGCAATTGACACACCGACTGTCACATCAGCATTACCTGCATCAGTAAAAGTGATTGTCAGTGTATAGTTAGCAAGAAAGTCGATAGTATGAGCAGCTGGAATCGCAATAGTGAAACTATGTTGATAGGTTTCAGCATCATAACTATCATTACTAGCGCCACTAGTCACTTCCACACCATCAGCCCTTAGCATGTAACTCGTCGTATCAATATTAGTGGCAACAGCAATGGCAATTGCACTTGTAAATTCCGCACTTAAAACACGGCCAGCCGTCACTTCTTCAGCTAAGCTATAGACCGTCTCTTCTAGATTGACTAAATAGAGGTGATAAGCATTATCAGTTTTCAATTCAAAATCCGCGAATTGAACATTGATATCACCTGTTTGTTGAGTCCATCCACCTGGGCGAATAATAAAATTCACCTGTGTTTGATCAGCAAATGTTGAGAGTGGTAAAAACAAATACTTGCCATAGTCATCTTGACCTGTGTAAGTATAGGCCTGACCATCCTCATTTTGTCCCCAAATCCAGAGATCCCATGAGGCATACTCACCATCACTACGGTGATAGTGGAAAACAACATTGGTCTCCGCAAAAGGTTCGGCAAACACTTGCGCGATTTGCGTGATTGGGTTATCAGTCTGTTTAGTCGCCTCTGCACGTGTCGTGTCAGTCGGCATGCTTCCAAGCGAGAGTAACCCGGCAATTAAACTAATTGCTAGAAGTTTTAACATAAAACTCCTCCTTTATTATTTTCTGTCAGACGCTTTGATTAAATAAGCGATAAAGCCAAGGCGCTTTTTATATTTTTTCAAGTCTTTGAGTTTCCACTCCCAGTTTGGTGTGCCAATCGTACCTGGTGTATTGAGGCGAGCGACATCATCCAACATGAGCAAGTCTTGCATTGGCACAATCGCTAAAGCGGCACTACTGAAGAAAGTGTAAGCTAAGAACTTGTCAAAAATCGTTTCATAATCGATAAAACCACGACGATTAAGATCATCTTCACTGGCCCGTTTAAAGGTCAAATCTTGACTATTGAACCAACTGACAACTGTTTGGTTATCATGCGTACCTGTATAAATAATACGGTTAGGATTCGTTAGCGGTTCCATATGATGAGGATGATAGGTAAATTGGACAATTTCCATGCCTGGTAAATTATAGTGGTCGCGTAAAACAAGAACTTCTGGACGGAGATCACCTAAATCTTCCGCAATGACTTTAAGGTTAGGGAAGTCTTTTAATAGAGCATCGAATAGGGCATATCCTGGGGCTTCAACCCATTGACCTTCAACCGCGGTTGGGCATGAGCTTGGAATCTTCCAATACGTATCAAAGGCGCGGAAATGATCGATTCTAATCATGTCAAAAAGCTTGCCATTATAACCTAGACGCTCTTTCCAAAAAGCAAAATCAGTCTTTTTTAAATAATCCCAGTCATAAAGAGGATTTCCCCATCTTTGGCCGGTAGCACTAAAGAAATCAGGTGGAACACCAGCAATGTGAGTCGGGAAATATTGATCATCGAGGAGAAATGCCTCACTATTTTCCCACACATCAACCGAATCCACGCCGACATAGATAGGCATATCACCAACAATACCAATGCCCTTGTTATTAGCGTATTTGTGGAGGTCTTGCCATTGTTTGTAAGCAATATATTGAAGCCACATTTCAAATTCAATTTTATCCAAATAAGGGGTCAAATCCATTTTTTTATCATGGATCCAATTTTTGAAATCTTGAGGCCAATAGTGCCATTGATTTAGATAATTTGCTTTTTTGAAGGTAACAAAAACAGCATAATTAAAAACCCAAGGATTACTATTCTTAAAACGAGCAAAACCCGTTTTTCTCGTTTTAAGATAGTTATTAAAGGCTTCGGCTAGATAAATATGCTTAAATGATCTCACTTTTTCATAATCGACTTTTTCGGCCGCCTCATTAAAACTTGGGACCTTACCTAACAATTTATCTTTTTGTAGCAGATCAAGACTGATATAAATTTCATCAAATGGTTTACTGCCATAAGGTTGGTAGGGTGAATTACCAAAACCAACTGGGTTGAGTGGGAGAATTTGCCAGTACTTTAAACCGGCTTTCTTACTCAACTTTAAAAACTCGCGAGCTTGGGGGCCAAAATCACCAATCCCATGCCGGGAAGGAAGACTACTGACTGCTAATAATACGCCTGATTCTCTCATATATTATCTCTCTTCTATTACTACCGAGGAATATGCTCCTAGGGTGATGGTATTATCGACTCGAATAACACGTTCTAAACCTGTATATATTTCTTGACCTATTTCTAAATTATCTGTCTCATCACTAAGGCGCGTCAGTGAGAATTCTTGGGCTTGTCCACTGACATTATGCATCACATAAATTGGTTTATCCAAGCCATCCTTACTCGTGTACTTAAGGGCTACAAGCAAGTTATTTGGAATTGTGACTTGCGCAACACGTGCTGTCCTTAAGAAAGGATAATGAGCGCGAACATTGAGAACTTTTTTATAGTGATTAACAAGACTGAATGGTTCCTCAAGCAAATCAAAAGCGCCATCACGGACTTGATCAGCCATATTGTAATCAGTCCCGGGTGGGACATTCGTCCGCCACGGATCGCTGCCTCTTTGCCAGATCATTGGTAAGCGGCGATTGGCATCTGTTTGTGCACTTAATCTCGTCCCTTTAATGCCAATTTCTTCCCCATAGTACATAAATGGTACACCAGGCGTTAATAGATAGATAGAGGCGGCAAGCTTTTGCCGTTCAGCAATATTCATAATAAACATCTGACTCGAGCGGTCCATGTCATGGTTAGTCAAAAAGCTTGCAACAAGTGCGTCTTCATTCATTTCATAGGTTCTTGTGTACGTACTAGCAATACGGTTACCAAGTGAACTGCCGATGTTTGAAGTGATGAGATCTATCACGTATCCTCCAGAGTTAGCGCCAGCAAAATTGAAGAAACTATCGAGTCCACCATAAAAGTCAGTGACAACACTTTCAGCTTCCCACGCTTCCCCAACAATATAAGCATTGGGGTTGATTGCTTCAACAGTCTCCTTAAACCATGATAAGAATTGTATCGATTTTGAATTATTCCCACGATAGAGCCACGAGGTCGCATCAAGTCTAAATCCTGTGACACCTAGGTCGAGCCAAAACTCGGCAATCGAGGCCAATTCGGCGCGCACTGCAGGATTATCTAGATTTAGATCGGGCATCCAATCACCAAAGCCAGCTTCATAGACGACTTTAGAGTCCTGCCAATCAAAGTTATACCAATTTGCTTTATTGTTATTATCACTTGGATTATAGTTTCCATTTTTAAAATTATTTAAGCCTTCGACAAACCATGGATGGTTTTTTGATGAGTGATTCAAAACTAAATCGATGATAACATCAATATCATTTTCTTCGGCTTGTTCAATCATATATTCAAAGTCAGCAAGTGTACCGTATTCAGAACGTATAGCTTTATAATTATCAACGTCATAGCCATGATAACTTGGTGAAGGATGGATTGGCATCAACCAAACACCACCGACGCCGAGGTCATCTAAATAGGACATTTTATCAGCGACTCCTCGGAGATCGCCAATACCATCATCATCACTATCCGCGAATGACCGGACAAAGATTTCATAATAGGCTCCACCACGCATTTTGGCGATTGAATCGTCAAATTCATAGGTGAGCGGCCTTGTTGGACCTTCACTTGTCGGCTCTTCACTAATAGGTAAACTAGTTGATGTACCACAAGCACTTAATGCTAAAAGTGGCACAAGGAGTAGTGTGAGTTTTTGTAATTTAAAAAGCGTCATATTAACCTTTTACAGCTCCACCGGTAACACCACTAACGTAGTATTTTTGCATCCAAATAAAGAGGAGTGTAATCGGAATACTGATGAGAACAGCACCCGCAGCAAAAGTCGTAAAATAGTCGCCTATCATGCCAGGACCATTGAGCATGTTATAGAGTCCACGCGCAATTGTCCACGCCTCCGTCTTATCACGTGTAATCGTTGCGACGAAGATATAATCACCCCAAGGACCCATGAAGGATGTCAAGGCAGTGTAAATAACAATCGGTTTAGATAGTGGCAGAATAATATGCCAGAAGATTTGTGCTT
>DATESM010000090.1:0-2141 GCA_035270805.1 Bacilli bacterium | reverse complement strand
GTTGAGATTTTTTTGAAGGATTCTTTTTTACTGGCACTATTGATTTTATTGGGGAGTGAGAAGATGAGTTTGATGGCCAGGATGATACGACTCTCAAAGTAGTCATCACTTTTAATGTACTCCCTCGTCACTTTTTCTAGGCGTTCAAGGCTAAAGTCCTTGAAACCAGCTTCACGGGCTTCTTTTTCTATTTGATTAAGACTTTCTTTTGTTTGCTCAAAGTGATCATGGGTTTGTTTTGATAAATTCAGGAGATTTTGAACTTTGGCGTTCATCGTTAAATTTTTATCTAGTTCGCTTACCTCTTTTTCAAGACGACTGAGTTCGTCTTCAAGCAGCAGATGATTGAACAAGAAATGTAGTTCGAGTTCAGTTTCAATTTGGTGACGGATTTGCTTTTTTAAGAACATATTATTTACCCCTTTTACTTGTTAGTTGATCATAGTAGACATAGACGTCTTTTTTCTCAAGGTGCTCATGTTTCTCGATGAACTCAAGCAGAAGAAAGAGGTCGTGGCGAATATAGGCTCCATTACCCTCGATATAAAGATCAAGATACTTATAGAGTGTAGGGCGAGATATTTTAGTTAACTCCGACAGTTCAGTTAACGTAATCCCTGTTTTTTTAAGATTTAGCATGTTGGATACCTCACAAGCATAGTATAAAATAATTTACACATAATGTAAAATAATTTTACAAAATAAATCAACTTTGGCGAAATATAAAATATTTAATTTTACAAAATAACGTTTAATATATTTCTCAGATACTAAATGTTATTCTTAAAATACATAAGGAGCAAATATGATCATTGGATGTGTAAAAGAAATTAAAAACAACGAGTTTCGTGTGGGTTTGACCCCCGTTAGTGTCAAAGCGTATGTCGATCATGGCCATCATGTCTATCTAGAAAAAAGTGCCGGCATTGGTTCTGGTTTTAATGATGAAGACTATCTTGAAAGTGGTGCAAAAATACTTAATACCGCTAAAGAAGTCTGGGATATTGCCGAGATGATTGTTAAAGTCAAGGAGCCACTTGCAAGCGAATATCCCTATTTCCGCGAAGGACTCATTATCTATACTTTTCTTCATTTAGCCGCTGATTATGAGCTAACTAAGGCTTTAATGGACAAGAAAGTGACAGGCATTGCCTATGAAACTATCGCGGATGACACAGGTCTCCCCTGCCTGAGACCAATGAGTGAGATTGCCGGGCGAATATCAGTTTTGGAAGCGAATCGTTTTCACTTTAAATATAATGGGGGCCAAGGCATTCTCATTTCTCCTATTGCTGGGGTTCCTCAAACCAAAGTCACTATTTTTGGGGCGGGGATTGTAGGTAGTGCCGCTTTAGCGAATGCCTATGGATTAGGCGCGGAAGTGACGATTCTTGATATCAACGAAACAAAGCTCTCACTCCTGCAACAAAAATATCCTTTTATTACTACGCTGAAAAGTAATGAAGAAAATATTATCGCTTCGCTTAAAGATGCCGATATTGTTATTTCAGGCGTTCTTCTCCCAGGGGCTCACGCACCAAAGATGATCAAACGCGAGTATTATAGTTGGATGAAAAAGGGTTGTGTGATCGCTGACGTAGCGATTGATCAAGGTGGATCGACCGAAGTTAGTCGCCCCACGACACATGATAACCCTGTTTATGAAGTTGATGGTATCATTCATTACATGGTAGCAAATATTCCAGGGGCGGTGCCAAAAACTGCGACGCTTGCCCTTAATTTTACAACTTTAAAATATGGTCTTATGATCGCGGACTTAGGTTTAGAAAAAGCCCTCGAAGATCATGCAATCGTTCTTGGGCTTAATACGTATCAAGGACAAGTTATTCATCAAGGCGTTAAGGAAGCACTCAATCTATAATTCGCTTTTCTTGTGACGGTAAACATAATAGCCACCGAGACTAGTAAGTGCTAAAACAATAAATAAGACAAACATAAAATTCTCGTGACTTGAAGAAGTGACGGGATTTTTTGTATATGTAATTAAAGGCGTGCCTTCACTATCGACCATAAAGTTATCACCACTAAAGCCGCTGTAGCGATCAATCAGTAGTGAATATCGGGCCCTCGCATCGACAATGATTGGGTCAGTTGAAACAAAGAAGGCATCCTTAGCATCT
>DATESM010000089.1:0-6227 GCA_035270805.1 Bacilli bacterium | reverse complement strand
CAGGGTTTCTTAGTTCGGCTTCCTTAACCGCGCGATGACCATGCTTGTTTAAGAAGTGTTGATAGGCATCCTTAACGCGTGCCCGACTATTCTCATAATATTCAAGCAGCTCTGAAGCTGTATAGTTAACCACCTGTGGTTGATCAATTTTACTTAAAAGTGCAATCCGTCTTAAGGAAAAAAGGATATCCGCACTTTCAATATCCTCAATATCTTCAAGCACGCCCGCAATCAGCGATTTTACGTAATCATAATCATGATTATCTTTCTTTAAAATCGTGAAGATGGCACTACTCATCGCACCAGAATGTCCACTCGTAATATAGTGGAGGAGCATGATGTTATTCAAGACATCTAACTTTTGATCGATTTTTTTAATGAGATTTTCAGCACTGCTATCATGACAAAATTCGATGCTGCGCGCAAGACGGTCAATTTTTTTTCGCGCCCGTTTGCTTGACATTAAGAAAGCACCATAGCGCATAAAGTTAAAAAGACGGGTCGTTATAAATGGTTTTTTTGCTGTACTCGCTCCCTTATGTTCAAGCGGTTGACCACAAATACCAATATCAATTGACTCGCGATCAGTGGCCACTAAAACATCAGGAATTTGATATAAGTAACGCATATTAAAGAAAAGATGACCATAATAATTACTGACACAAAAAGCAGGCGGAATGTCCTTGAGGCGTCTTCTAACCCCCACCACTGTTAGCATTTTTCTTAAGCCATAATCAATCGCGTAGACAACAGTGGAAATGGTTAATGGCGTGATCGCACCCGGGAGCATTTCGCCGACATTATGGTTTGTAATTGTATCATTATCATCTTGATGTTGAGAGTCTAGTTCATTGATGTCGACATCTTCAAGGGTCGTGATTGGTCGTGCTTGTAGCCAAATAAGCGTGCCATGCTGATCAATCGCCCACTCTAAGTCAAGGGGAATTTCCCATTTGTGTTCGGCCTTAAGTGCACATTCAAATATTTCTTTGACATGCTGTTGATTGAGAAAGTCGCCATCAAAGTTTGGTGTAAAGCGATTAATTTTATATGAATAGGCCTGTTTTAATCCAGAGACAAGTTGTTCACCAAGCCCTTCAACGGCTTCAATCACCACTTCATCGCTTTTTGTCATCGGATTAATCGAAAAAGCAACCCCTGCATAAGTGGCTTCAATCATTTCTTGAACCACAAGCGCCATCTTACTTTTTCCTTGCCCTGCGAACGCACGATATTCTTTGACATTATCGCTTTCTAGTGAGGCAAGACAGTCCTTAACAGCCTCAATAAAGGCTTCTCTATTATTAATATTGAGAAAGGTTTGATATTGACCAGCACTACTAAATTCGCCGCCGTCTTCTCTCGTTGCACTAGAACGAACTGCAACACACGTAAGATTAGAATCTTGCCAAAAAGTCGCCAACGCTTCAATTTCATCTTCATCTTGTATTTCAAAAGCGACAAAACCTTTGGGAGTTTTGAAGCCATGCTTTTCTAAATAATATAAGCCCCGTGCTTTACCACCCAACTCTCCTAGAAGGGCAGGTGGCACGTCATTTAGCCAAAATATCTGCATAAATTATTCCTAATTCTATTCGTTAATTTGCCATCTCGTCTCGTCTTCATTGAAACCAAATTCCATGATTCCTCGTGCTTTACGGCGGTTAATATCAAATGTCCCTATGCCTTCAAACAAGATATATTTACCCTCATTAAAGATAAAGGGAATGATGACTTCGACTTCAGCTTTGACATCAAACTTTATCGCATTTTTGAGCTCGACATGGTACTTAAATCTTTCAGGTGTACAACCAACAGTCGGGATACTAGTGGTGTGATTATCCGCACTAATTTGTTCAACACGACCATCTTTTTCATAGTAACCCGTAATCAGATGTTTCATGTGTGGATAACTGACTCGATTAAGATTCAGTGATTCACCTTTGCGAATAATTGCCATCAACCAAATGTGTCGATTCATATAATCCCAATCACGGCGTCCAAAGGAATGATCACGCATTGCATTAGCGCTAAAATCAAAGGTTTGTTCCCCAATTTTTAAACTTGCGGTCATTGTTCCTTGTTGTTCAACATGGACTTGTTGATTCAGTTTAATATCATGTTTAAACCGTTTGTCCCATTTTTCTTTGGCTAAGGCCTGCGCTAAAAGTTCTGGATCAAGGTGAGAAGTAAAATCAAAGATGGGACTATCGCTGATAAATTCACCGCTTGCCTCAACCTCAACTTCTTCATCACTATAGGTTGCAACTTTTGTTTCATCAATTTTCATCTTTGTGAGTTTACCTTTGAAAACAAATTGCCACTTCTTACCAATCTCGATTAAGTGAACTTCAAGCGGAACCTTTTCATTGTGATAACTTGTTTTTTTGTTAACATAAGTAGCATCTTTGGTATGATAGACAAACCAAATCTCAGAGAAGCCTTCACCACGGACGGCTTTTCTCAGCAGTAAAGACTGACCATCAAGGCTATGAGCGGAGAAATAAAAACTATTAATATCAAAACGATTTGCTGCTTTAGGCAGTTGATGTGTTTCATAGCGTTCCAAGTCAAAAGGATGATCTTTGTTCTTCTTTTTGATTGACGCTAGCATGATACTTTTTTTGATATTAAATTTTAGACCCATATCCCTACTCCTCGCTCAACTGAAGTTTTATTATATCATAATACTCTCATGCTCTAAAAATAAAAAAAGCGTTTATCACTTAGATATAACGCTGATTAAAATCTTGTAGGTTCGCATGTTTACATGACGGTTCGAATAATCGCATAAGCCATGTATGAAGCAAAAATAGAGAGTAAAATTAGCCCTTCAACTTTTGAGAGTTTTTTTCTTAAAATGAGCAAGGAAGCCACAAGCGTAATCCCAATCATAATCGCCATATCAATGATAATCGTATCACTAACACCAAGCGGGACAAAAAGACCAGTGATCCCCAAAATAAAGAGAATGTTGAGTATGTTTGAGCCTAAGATATTACCAAGAACAATGCCGTTCTCGCCCTTGCGAGCCGCGGCAACACTTGTTGCCAGTTCAGGTAGAGAAGTCCCAATTGCAACGACGCTGACGCCAACTAAAATGGTCGCCATATCTTGATCAAGGCCAAAACTTGTTGCCATTTTCTCCGCTAAATAGGTAGCAGGTCTTGTGACTAATTCAGCACCAAGAGCAATACCAGCCCCACCAAGAATGAGGAAAACAATGGTCCAAACGGAAAATTTCTTTTCTGGCTTAACTTCTTTTTCTTCGCCTTCAACTTCAACATCAAGATCACCACTACCACCTTTTTTGCTTGAGCGAATCAGGAGGAAAACATAGAGGACAAGTAAAACAATGAAGATGAGCGCTTCCCACCAAACAATGCGTTTATCAACTTGGAAAAAGAAGGCTAATCCGAATAGCATAAGCGCGGCAAGAATCGCAAAGGGTAGATCTCTTTTTATAATATTCTTTTGAACAAAAATTGGACTCATGAGGGCACTAATCCCAAGAATGAGTGTGATATTAGTAATATTACTGCCAACCACATTACCAAGTGCCAAATCAGCGGTAGTTGTTGACTTAAGTGCACTTGTTAGACTAACAGCAAATTCAGGAAGGGATGTGCCAAGGGCAACAATCGTTAAACCAATGATAAGTGGAGAAATTTTGAGTTTACGGGCAATGAGACTCGCGGCATCAACAAAAAAATCGGCCGCCTTAATTAAAACAAAGACCCCAATCGCAAACACTAATATATTAAGAACAATATCCATGACTTCCTCCAAAAAAAACTGCCTAGGCATTAATAGATATTATACACGAGAAAAACTTTTTTTGTAGTCATTTACTAATCAAAAAAACTCCCTACCAATCGGGAGGGAGTCATCAATTAAATCAATTATTTATTCGTTCTAACAAGGTAATCAAAGGCACTTAGCGCTGCCGTAGCGCCACTACCCATCGCCACGATAATTTGCTTGTATGGCGTTGTGGCGCAGTCACCTGCCGCATAAACACCTTCCATGCTTGTGGCACCGCGTTGATCGATTACGATTTCACCAAAGCGATTACGTTCCAGTGACTGGCCAATAAAAGCTGTATTTGGTGCAAGACCAATTTGAACAAAGATACC
Organism: Bacilli bacterium; assembly: GCA_035270805.1. Taxonomy (GTDB): domain Bacteria; phylum Bacillota_I; class Bacilli_A; order RFN20; family CAG-826; genus DATESG01. The sequence continues at coordinate 2,091 of DATESM010000089.1, read as the reverse complement.
TTGCAGGGCTACAGTCTTCTCTTCACCTGTCTCACGGTGTTTGAAACTGATACTCTCTACTCTATCCGTGCCATTGATACTTGTTGTCGCGACATTTTTATAGACATCAACGTTGGGAAGACTATAGAGTTTATCTTGTAAGACTTGATCAGCTTTTAAGTCAGGCATAAATTCAAGAACCGTGACGTGGTTGGTAATGCCTGCGAGGTCAATCGCAGCTTCAATGCCGGAATTACCACCGCCAATAACGGCCACATCTTTGCCCTTAAAGAGGGGACCATCACAGTGTGGGCAATAAGCTACACCCTTATTTTGCAGTTCAATTTCGCCTGGCGCACCGGTATTACGCCATTTAGCACCGGTAGCTAGTACAACTGTTTTACTCTTTAAGGTGACGCCACTCTCAAGGATGACATGGACGACATCGTGTCGTTCAATTGCGGCGACTTTTTCCTTTTTAATAATATCAACATCGTATTCAAGGCAATGAGCTTCTAAATTTTGCGCGATTTTACTGCCTTCTGTATGCAGTGTCCCAATCAGGTTATCAACCCCAACTGTGTCTAAGACTTGTCCGCCAAAGCGTTCAGCGACGAGTCCAACTTTGATCCCTTTACGCGCGCCATAGACCGCGGCACTCGCTCCGGCCGGACCACCACCAATAACGAGCATATCATAAAGCCCCTTGTTAGCTAATGCATCCAGTTTCTCCTCGGCTCCGAGTTTATCAAGGATTTCATCAATCGTATGTCGACCACCACCGAGAAATTCATCGTTAAGATAAATCGCGGGGACTCCCATGATATTTTTAGCTTCAACTTCTTGTTGATAAACACTACCATCAACCATCGTGTGGGTGACAAGTGGGTTAACAACTGCAAAGAGGTTTAGTGCTTGAACAACATCAGGGCAGTTATGACAGGTTAAACTAATATAGGTTGTAAAATCTAGTTTACCTTTTAGGTTTTTAACGCGGTTTAATGTCGCTTGTTCCACTTTTGGTGCGCGTCCACTTACTTGTAAAAGGGCGAGGACTAGTGAAGTAAACTCATGGCCAAGTGGCGCGCCCGCGAAGGTGATACGCGCTGCCTCACCCACTTTAGCGACCGTAAAACTAGGTACGCGTGGGAGTTTAGTTTCTTTTAATATAATACGCGAAGAAATAGCGTTTAATTCTTTAAGCATGTTGAGGACGGTCAATGAATGCTCATCATCTCCAACGGCGTAATTAATTTCTAAATCACTTTCAAGCAAGGCCAGATATTGTTTTAACTGGGCTTGTAAATTCTCATCAAAAATCATTTTGTTCACACTAAATCTTGCCAACGAGATCAAGGCCTGGTGTCAAGGTCTTTTCGCCTTCTTGCCATTTAGCAGGACAGACTTCTTTTGGATTCTTTCTAATATATTGGGCGGCTTTCACTTTATTTAATAGAGTTGAAGCATCCCGTCCGATTCCACCAGCATTAATTTCCATCGCTTGAACAACGCCATCTGGATCGATGAGGAAGGTGCCACGTTGGGCAAGTCCATCTTCTTCGTCCAGTACGTCAAACAAACGACTGATTTTGTGATTTGGATCACCAATCATCGGATAGGTCAGTTTTCCAATCGCATCAGAATGGTCGTGCCATGCCTTGTGAGTAAAATGCGTATCAGTTGAAACTGAATAAATTTGCACACCGAGTTGCTTGAGTTTTGGATACTCGTTTTGCAAATCTTCTAATTCAGTTGGACAGACAAATGTAAAGTCAGCAGGATAAAAACAGACAATTGTCCATTTGCCCAATAAATCTTGGTCTGTGACCGTAATAAACCTTTCGTCGACATATGCTTGAGCGCTAAATTCGCCCACTTTTTTTCCGATTAATGACATAAATAAATTCCTCCTTTGTCATCTTTAATTCATTAATGATTATCGACCTTTAAATCGACAAATTCAAACGATATACTCATAAAAGCCAAATGTCTTTCTTTAAAAAAGAAAAGCCCACGGATGGGCTTAGCTATTCAGCAATGACGAGTTTACTTTTTATATAATGCAACGATTTCATCGGTATCAGCATAGCGATGGGCTACTGAAGAAGCTGC
>DATESM010000088.1:0-4120 GCA_035270805.1 Bacilli bacterium | reverse complement strand
TACATTGCCGAATCATTTAAATGATTATTGATAATTTCATGGGTCTCAGGTTGGGTATAAATCAGGTGACATAACACTTGTTCTTCCATCGTCACAAAACGGTCTTTTGTATAAGAAAAATTAAGATAGCCTGACATACCGTATTCAGGTTTTGTTTTACTAAAGTCGATCGAATCTCGTTTGATTCGTTGAGGTGTTCCCGTTTTAAGTCTAAAAAGATCAAAGCCCATTTTGGCTAAAAATGGCGAGAGACCTTTTGATGCTTTTTCGCCTTCCGGTCCGGCTTCCTTGACGCTATGCCCAACAAGAACAGCAGATTCCATATAGGTACCCGTTGTCAAAATGACGGCTTTGGCGTAAATGTCAGTGCCATCACCAAGTTTGACACCGAAGACCGAGTTCTCATCATGAAGAATGGCTGTGACCATCGCCTCTTTAACTTCGAGATTTTTTGTATTTAAAATGACCTCTTGCACATAGGCAGGATAGCGAAGTTTGTCGGATTGAAAACGTAAACATTGGACGCCTGGCCCTTTGCCGGTATTGAGCATTTTAACTTGTAGGGGTTCATGATCGGCAAAGATGCCCATCATGCCTCCTAAGGCATCGATTTCGCGAACAACAATCCCCTTGGCGGAGCCGCCAATGCTAGGATTACATGGCATGTTAGCGATTTTTTTTATGTTTAAAGTGAGGAGCAGTGTTTTAGCCCCCATATGGGCACTTGCTAACGAGGCTTCGACCCCGGCATGGCCCCCACCAACGACAATAACGTCATATTGGTCGGTCATCTTTTATCCAACCGAACCTTCCATGTCAAGTTTAATGAGACGGTTGAGTTCAAGGGCATATTCCATCGGTAGTTCACGACTAAATGGTTCAATAAATCCCATCACAATCATTTGCGTCGCATCTTCCTCACTAATACCACGGCTCATCAGATAGAAAAGTTGATCTTCGCTAATCTTGCTGACCGTCGCTTCATGTTCAATGTAGGATTGATTATTTTCAATCATGTTAATGGGGATCGTATCACTCTTAGAAATATCATCAAGCAATAACGTGTCACATTCGACGTGTGTTTGTGAATTATAAGCTCGTTTTGTGTGGCGGACTTTACCGCGGTAATTAGCGGTTCCTCCACCATGAACGATCGATTTTGAGATAATGGTCGAGGATGTATTTGGTGCAAGATGAATCATCCGCGCGCCGGCATCTTGAATTTGACCTTCACCCGCAACGGCAATGGAAATCGTTGTACCTTTTGCGCCCTCGCCGATAAGAATGCAAGAAGGATATTTCATATTAATAAGACTACCGATGTTACCATCGATCCATTCCATATGCCCTCCCGCATGTACAAGCGCGCGCTTTGTGACGAGGTTGACAATATTATTTGACCAGTTTTGAATCGTCGTATAACGGCATTTAGCATTTTTAAGAACGACAATTTCCACAACAGCAGCGTGAAGAGATTCCTCACTATAAATAGGCGCAGTACAGCCTTCAACATAATTAACATCAGCGCCTTCATCAACAATAATCAGTGTTCTTTCAAACTGACCCATCTTGACATAGTTAATGCGGAAGTATGATTGTAAAGGCTTTTCTAACTTGACGCCGGGTGGGACATAGATAAAACTACCCCCACTCCAGACCGCCCCATTAAGCGCGGTAAAACGATTGTCATCATAGGCGACAACTGTATTAAAATATTTTTTAAATAATTCAGGATGTTGCTTGAGTGCTTCATCAGTTGAAAGGAATATAACCCCTTTTTCAACCACTTCATCGAGCATATTATGATAGACAACTTCACTATCATACTGCGCAGCAGCCCCGGCTAGATACTTTTGTTCTGCCTCTGGAATGCCAAGCTTTTGGAATGTGTTTTTGATTTCTTGTGGTACATCATCCCAATCTTTAACTTCATTATCAGTTACACGATTAAAATACGTATAACTATCAAATTTGACAACACTTAAATCAGGTCCAAAAGCGGGAGCCTTACTTTCTTTAAACCCTTTAAACGCATTGAGTCGAAATTCAAGCATCCATTCTGGTTCGCCTTTAAGTTCACTGATCTTTCTAACAACTTCTTCGTTAAGACCAATCCCGGTTTGGACCGACGACATTTGGCGATCACTGAAACCATATTTATATTTTTCGAATTGTATATCTTCCATTATTTAGGTTCATCTCCTTCGTGGTTAATTAGGCTTTTAGCGCCATGCCAGCCAATGAGGGCACACTTGATACGCGAAGGTTGCTTCGAGGTATTGATAAAAACAATGGCCTCATCGAGCACTTCATCATCAAATGGTTTTTCATCAAGCATCAGTTCGTATTGCTTGATAATGTAACGAGCTTGTTCAAGGGTTTTGCCAATTAAAAGTTCACTCATGACAGAGGTTGAAGCACTAGAAATCGTGCAACCTATACCATCCCAAGCGCAATCTTTGACAAGACCATCTTCAACAAGTAAGAAAACATGAATATCGTCGATACAACTCTCGCTATTCATGTGAATTTTAATATAACGCGGATCGGTAACCGTCCGTTTATTGCGAGGTTTTTCGTAGTGGCTCATAATAATTTGCCGCATGAGTGCGGGATCAATCAAAGTAGGCATCGAGAAAGTCTCCTCCCTTTTGACAAGCTTCAACAAAGAGATCAATATCTTCTTTTGTTGTGTAAACATACATACTCATACGAATCGTTGCATGTGTTTGAAGAAAATCAGTAAGAATTTTAGCACAGTGCTGTCCACTTCTTACCGCGATACCTTTTGCGTTAAAATAGGTGGCCGCATCTTGGGCAAAGACCCCTTTTAAATTAAAGGTGATAATGCCTGCTTCTGCTTTTTCATTATAAATAATGACATTATCAAGCTTTTTAAGCTCACTAATTGCATAAGCTCTTAGCTGCTCCTCATGCTCGACAATCGCATCCATTCCCAAGTCCTCTAAGTATTCAACGGCTTTTTTAAGCCCAAAAATACCTTCAAGATTAAGTGTGCCCGCTTCAAATTTGACCGGTGGCAACATTAAATCAACATCCCCACACATATCAAAGCGTGCACTCATGCCACCCCCCATCATCAAGGGGTCCATAGCTTGCAACAATTCATAACGACCATAGAGGACACCAATGCCAGTTGGGCCGAGCATCTTGTGACCACTGAAAGACAGAAAGTCAACACCCCAGTCTTTAACATCAGTCTTGAAGTGTGGGACCGATTGGGCCCCGTCAACAATGACAAGCGCGCCATACTCGTGAGCAATACGGGTGATTTCTTTTAAGTCAATGAGAAAACCCATCACATTCGTGACATGAGCAACAGCAACAATTTTCGTTTTATGTGAAATAACTTTTTTTAGATTTTCAGGCGTTAAACGTCCCTCTTCATCAAGAGGGATATAATTGACCTGAGCCCCAGTATGCTCGCTGACTTTAAACCATGGCAAAACATTTGAAGCGTGTTCTGCTTGAGTAATTAATATTTCATCTTCCGCAGTTAAGTGTTTAACACCATAACCATAAGCGACAAGATTAATTGACATTGAGGTGCCGCTGGTAAAAACAATTTCATCTTTTTCGGCATTAATAAAGCGTGCAACAGTAGCCCTTGTTTCATCCACCCGGACATCAACTTCATAGGCAGTCTGATAATCACCACGATGAGAATTAGATGTGCATTCCGATAAATATTCATTCACGCCATCAATCACAGATTGCGGTTTAAAGGTGGTTGATGCTGAATCTAAAAAGACTAAACGTTTGCCGTTGATCGTCCTTTTCAACATCGGAAAGTCATGAGTGATTTTTTGGCAATCAATCATTAAAGCGCCTCCTCAAGCGCAAGCGTTAACGCGTTTGCTATCTCTTGATCGTCAACAAATTTAATCACAGGTTCTAAGTAACCTTTTGTAATGAGACGTTTCGTATCTAGTTCGCTAATCCCACGGGATTGCATATAGTAAAGATGGTCAGCATTCACTTTGCCAACAGTCGCTGCATGACTTGCGGCAACATCATTAAAATGAATGGCTAGAATTGGGTCAGCCTTGGCTTGAGCCTTGTCATCAAAAATGATGATTTTGGCGGTTTGGTGCGTTTC
>DATESM010000087.1:0-13128 GCA_035270805.1 Bacilli bacterium | reverse complement strand
CCAAGAAGATCACAGAAATTACGAATATTACGAATCGGATGCTCGCACATAAACCAACAATTGATGCCGTCATCGATGAAATTCTCTCCTTTATTGGCGATTCAATTTTAGTTTCCCATAATGCGCAATTTGATATGGCCTTCCTCCAAGAAGCACTCCTGCGTCTTGGTAGACCTCCCATTAATAATCCGGTCATTGATACATTGCCACTATCTTTCTTTATGTTTCCGGATAGCCGAGCTCATAATTTAGGGGCCCTGGCTCGTAACCTGCAAGTTAGTTATGATGAAGTGACAGCTCACCGGGCTGATTATGACGCGGAAGTGCTTAATGCTGTATGGCAAGCGATGATCGTTGTTTTAACTAGAGATAATCCAAGCTTACGGCATATGGACCTATCTAAACTTGTCGCCAAGCAAACAGTATATAAACACTTACGACCCATGCATGTTGTCGCGCTAGCTAAAAACCAAGCAGGACTGAAGGACCTTTTTAAACTCATTTCCTTTTCTCATATTGACTATATGGCGGAGGTGCCAAAAATTCCTCGCCATATATTGGAACAATATCGGGAAAACCTTCTATTAGGTTCGGCCTGCGATAATGGCGAAGTGTTTAAAACAGCGACGACAAAAAACGAAGACAAATTAATTGATGTCATGCGTTTTTATGATTATATAGAAATTCAACCACCGAGTAACTATTCTTTCCAAATCAATATGGGCTTTATCGAGGATAAAGCTACACTCTATCGCTATCTTAAAGATATCGTCAAAGCCGCGAAAATTGCTGGGAAACTCGTGGTCGCAACTGGGGATGTTCATTATGAAAATCCTGAAGACAAAATCTATCGTGATGTCTATATCGCTGCGAAGGCTGTGGGAGGTATCAACCACCCACTGATGCCCTACAACCGTGATAAAGTGGCACCTTTTGATAATCCTGATCAGCACTATAGAACCACAGGTGAGATGTTAGCGGAATTGACAAAAGATGGTCTCTTTACCCCAGAACAAGCACTGGAATTTGTTGTGACAAACACGCACAAAATTAATGATATTATCGAAGTGTGTAAACCACTAAAAGAAGGACTATTTACTCCAAAAATTGAAAATGTTGATCAAAATCTTCGAGAATTATGTTTCCGTAATGCCGAGAAAATATATGGAGACCCCCTGCATCCACTCATTAGTGAGCGGCTTGAAAAAGAATTAAATGGTATTATCAAAAACCAATTTGCGATTATTTACTATTTAGCCTATAAGATTGTTAAAAAGGCTAACGATGAAGGTTTTATTGTTGGTAGTCGGGGTAGCGTTGGCTCCTCACTTGTTGCCACGATGGCGGAAATTACGGAAGTTAATCCCCTGCCACCGCATTATGTGTGTCCAAAGTGCAAGTATGTCGAATTTTCTGATAATCCGCATATCAAGAGTGGCTTTGATTTGCCCGCTAAAAATTGTCCAACATGTGGGACAAGTCTTAAGGGTGATGGTCAACACATTCCATTTGAAACATTCCTAGGTTTTAATGCTGAAAAGACCCCAGATATCGATTTGAATTTTCCTGGTGATTATCAATCAATTGCCCATGATTATACCAAAGAATTATTAGGTGAAAAGAATGTCTACCGTGCCGGGACCATTGAAACGGTCGCTGAAAAAACCGCATTTGGTTATGTCCGAGGGTATTTTGAGCGAACAGGTCGTAATCCTAATGAAATATCGAAAGCCACGATTGCTTATCTAGCGAGTGGGGCTGAAGGGGTCAAACGCACAACCGGCCAACATCCAGGCGGCATTATCGTTATTCCTAAAGAATATGATGTTTATAACTTTACCCCAGTCCAATATCCCGCTGATAACATTGATTCTTCCTGGCAGACAACGCACTTAGATTATCATGCCATTCATGAGAATGTTTTAAAGTTAGATTTACTCGGTCACGTTGATCCAATGGCCCTAAAAATGCTCGCAGATTTAACCCATCTCAACGCTAATGAGATTCCTCTCAATGATCAAGAAGTCTTATCGATTTTTAGTTCAACAAAAGCGCTGAAACTAGAAAAGAACTACCTGAAACAAGATAATGGGGCGCTTGGTATTCCTGAGTTCGGCACAAACTTTGTGCGTGGATTACTCTCAGAAACGAAGCCAAAAACTTTTAATGATTTACTCATTATTTCTGGCTTATCACACGGAACAAATGTCTGGGCTGGTAATGCACAAAAACTCATCAGTGATGGTGTGACTGATTTAGCCGGTGTGATTGGGTGTCGTGATGATATTATGACCTATTTAATTGCCCAAGGTGTCCCCGGCAGTACGGCCTTTGAAACGATGGAACGTGTTCGTAAGGGCAAACAAGTTGGTGAGAAGAATGAAGCTATACTCAAAAAACATCAAGTTCCACAATACTATATCGATTCCTGTAATAAGATTTCCTATCTTTTCCCTAAAGCACACGCGACTGCCTATGTGATGATGGCGGTGCGGGTGGCCTATTTTAAAATCCATTATCCACTTGAATACTATGCGACGTTTTTCAGCGTCAGAAGTAAGCAGTATGATGTGAAGGCGATGACGAGCGGGGCAATGAGCATGTTAGCGCGTCTTGAACAAATTAGTTCGCAACGCGAGAAAAACATGCTGACACCAAAAGATGCTGAAATTGAAAAAACGCTACATATTGCAGTGGAAATGGTTGATCGTGGCTATAAGATTCTCCCTGTAGACCTCTATAAGAGTGCGGCAACGAGTTTTACAATTGATTATGAACGTCAGGCAATTATCCCACCATTTAATGTTGTTGATGGTCTAGGAGATGGGACGGCAGAAACCGTGATTGAAGCACGTAAAAATGGTGAATTCATCTCAATTGAAGATTTACTTGGTCGGACAAAACTTAATTCGCAAAATATAGAACGACTCAAAGACTTAGGTGTCTTAGATAATTTACCGGAAACAAATCAAATTAATCTTTTCGATTTTAGTTAAACCGATTATAATTGAATAGATTTCGGGACGTAGCACAGCTTGGTAGTGCGCCTGGTTCGGGACTAGGAGGTCGTGGGTTCGAATCCCATCGTTCCGACCATTTTTTCAAAAAACCACCCACATCAGCAACAATAATATGTTAATGATGCGGGTTTTTTATATGCATTGCTCGAATGACTAAATATCAATATAATGAATGTTAGAAGACATTTATGCTAGGGGGAGAGGCGTATGGCTGTGGTCTTGTGGTTTTGGGCCCTGCCTGTGGTTGGATTTCAAATCATTGCTTCTAATTTTTTCCAAGCAGTTGGTCATAATAAGACCGCGATATTCCTGACGCTAACAAGAACAACACTGACACTACTGCCCGCGGTTGTGCTCTTTGGTGAACTCTGGGGTTTAGAAGGTGTCCTCTATGCTGCTCCCGCTGCTGATCTAGTGGCGGTGGTAGTGACAGGCACTTGGTATTATTTTGCGATTAACTCGCTTGAAAAATACGCACTCAAACTGCAAATGGCAGACAGCAAGTAAAAAAGACCATCCGGTATTAATTTCTCCATGCTATTATATGTTTATATAATGGCTTTTTTTATTAGGGGGATATATGAAGAGAAAAGGAATCATTTTGTTTATTTTAGGCTTAATATTGAGTCTATTTTCGCCGTCGTTAATCGGGGCAAAGGCTAATTCGGCCCAACATTCATTTTTTGGCACTTACGCTTCCGGGATTATTTCTACTGATGAAACTTCCCCAGTTGTTGTCACTAAGGAAGACCTTGTCTTTTATATTGATAGTTTTCCCACGCTCTATGACACAGAGAATCTTTCTAGTTATGATAGCCGTGTTAGTGCGACATATACCTTTCATAACCCTGCCGCTTATAATGTCACATCTCGTCTTGTTTTCCCATTAGGAACACAGCCTGACTACATTGATAACGAAGACTATCTGAATGCTGTTGCTGGTTATGATATCAAAGTTGATGATGTCGTCGTTGATAAAACAATACGTTACACGTATAGCAATACAAACCAATTCAACATTGAAGAAGATCTCCCTCGCCTTCGTGATACAGTGCAGGACCATGATTTCTTTAATGATGAGTTAGCAGTCTTTCGTTATGAGGTGAGAGTAACAGCTCCTAGTGTACAATCTGGCACTGACATTGCCGTGGAAATCAATGTCCCTAGTGATTTTACAGGTATTATTATTTCTAACAAGCATAGGGGTCATCAAACAACGTTTAGTGGAGCAAAAATCCGCTACTGGATTGATAATGCTGATTCATTCTTTGTTTACACACTTGGCCAACCCTTTGATACTTTTGCCGACAATATCACGGTCTTTGATAGTTTCTATCAGGGCGATGAAATAGATGCAACGGCGACGATTGTAAATAAAGTTGCGATTGATTTTGACAGTTTAATCAATAGGTATAGAGACGATATTCCTTATGTCAACGATGTCGATTATAAGAATGCCATGATTGATTGGCTTGACGAACGCTTTGCCACTAACAGAACACGTTTTGATAACGAGTATGTATTTAACATTCAGCATCACTTGCTGACTTGGTATGACTATGAAATGACCGTTAACGCTGGGGAGAGCGTGACTAATCAAGTCATTGCGCCTTTGTTTCCGCATGTAAGAACGGACTATGATCCCTCAGTCTATAATTATGATTATTTGCTAACGCCTGCGTCAACCTGGGCAGATTTTTCTAATCTGACGATCGAAATAGTCACCCCCTACTATCTCACAACAACAAATATCCTTGGTTTTAGCAAAACGGCGACAGGTTACATTTTGACACTTGATGAGCTGCCGGAGGAGGATTTAACGTTTCAACTCTCAACTGGAGAAAATCCTGTCCGACGAAATACGGGATTAGAAATCGTAATTAGCATCCTAGCGGGCATTGGTGCTGTGATTGGTCTTGCCGTTCTTAGTGTTTATGCAATGGGCGGCCTGGTTCTCATTATCTACTTCTCTATTAGAGCGTCTAAGAAGAACCAACGTCGTTAAATTTCGATTGTGTTATGAGTCAACCCTTATATTATTTTATCTATATTATTCTCTCGGGTGGATTTATTGTCACGCTCTTTTTGCTTGCGATTATTCTTGACTTTAAAACAGACACACCTCGCTATGTGACAAGGAAACTGATTCATATTTTATTTGCAAACTACTACTTTATCCCTTTTATGATGGTTCCTCATAAGGAAGATGTCCTGATTGCAATTATCCCACCTCTTATATTTGCTGGTCTTAATTTTCTTTCCTACCGCTATAAGATTGTCCAAGCGATTGAGCGTGATGATCAAAAAGAGATCGGCACAATCATTTATCCACTTTCATTAGCGCTGTTGCTTGTTGTCGCTAATTACTTCTTTGAAATGCCTTATATTGGACTCTTAGGAGCTCTGCTACTAGGGTATGGTGATGGTATTGCTGGTATCATTGGTCGCAAGTATAACAAACACCAGGGGAATAAAACCCTGATTGGCTTTCTGTCTATGTTTGTCACGAGTTTAATCGTGGCGCTCATAGTTGTCTTTATCTTTAATGGTCTACCCTATTTATATTTTGCGCCAATTATTGCACTTTTAGCCGCCTTATTCGAATACTATGGACCCTATGGCCTTGATAATTTTACGGTGCCACTTTTTAGTGCAATCGCCTACTATCTCTTAATTTTAGTGGCTTTATAAATAACGTTATTTGATATAATACAAGTAATTAGAGGAAATAGTTATGAAAAAATTTGTACTTGAAAATGACTTCCAACGCCTGACATTTTTAGATGTTGGTGCAACAATCTATTCCTGGGAAATCAAAACAAAAAGTCACCGTAATATTGTTTTGTCTAATCATAATCTAGCCGACTATCAAAATAGCGCCTGTGGTTATTTAGGGGCAACGATTGGTCGCGTAACCAATCGCATCAAAGACGGAAGATTCACGCTTGATGGGATTGATTATCAATTGAGTAAAAATTTTGATGGTAAAGTCAACGCAGGCCATGGTGGTCCACATGGGTTTTGGTGGCAAACATTTATCGCCAAAACAATAGAAAAGGATCAAATTGTTTTCACTCACCTTTCGCCTGATGGAGAAGAAGGGTACCCTGGTGAATTTAGATTAGAAGTCACTTATAAACTTGAAGGCAATAAGTTAATCATTGAGTACGACGCTGTTAGTGATAAAAAGACGATTGCTAACATTACCAACCATAGTTATTTTAACTTGGCAGGTTCTCATTCGGTACTAGATCATCAATTGACACTGGATGGTCCTTATTTCCTGCCTTTTGATCATCAGAAAGCCGTCAGTGGTGAGAAGCGTTCCGTTAAGGGAACGGCCCTAGATTTTTCCAAGACGACGCGCCTTGGTGACATCATAGAGGACCCTTATCTTCAAGATCCCAAAACAAATGGGCTTGATCACTGCTTATATTTTGGTGACAATCAATCACTTCGCCTCGAAGTGGATGACTTAGCGCTTACGATCTCGACCAGTTATCCCTGTGTTCAGTTATATGGGACAGGGTTTCCGGGTCCTCAAGAACTAGTCAATGGAAAACGGGTAAAGAAATATCAAGCACTCGCTATCGAACCCCAATTAGCGGTTGATGCGATTAATTTTCCCCATCTTGGCCAAATCACGCTAGAAAAGGGTGAAAAATATCACCACTTCATCATCTATCATCTTGAGGAAAAATAGTGAGCGAACTGTTGCAAAAGCGCTTAGTCGCAGTGTTTTATCGTGGTCTTTTTATGGTTGTTGCCCTTGTCGGTGTTATTTTTAATACGAAAATTTTCACAGCGGACTTTAGCCCAACGACCCTTCTTTACTACACGACCCAATCCAATTTGTTGGCTTTTGCACTATTTACGTATCTATTTGTACGAACATTCATCTGTATTAGGAAGACTAGCAGTTTGAAAGGGCCAGTGAGTTTTGCCCCGAATTTAACCTTCATTGTCATGATTGATATTATTCTCACATTTCTTGTTTTTTGGGCACTGTTAGCCCCGACAATGATTAATACTGAATATGATTTGCTCTCCTTTTCTAACTTAGCCGTTCACACCATCACTCCCCTCGCGGTTGTGGGTGAATACTTCTTATTTAATAGGGAGAAGAAACTTGGGCAAAAACACGTATTTGCCGTTTTAATTTATCCGCTTATTTATAGCAGTTCAGCCCTGATTATTGGTGCATTTAGGCTCGTTGATTACTATACTTTTGGTGTGGGTGAAGGGGCGACATATTTTCCTTACTTCTTTCTTGATTTTTACACCCATGGGGCCCTAATAATTCCTTATATTTTAGGGATAGCCGTCTTTCTAGTCGCGCTTAGTTATGGTTTTTATTTTGTGATTAATAAAAGGAATAGGCAAAACACTTAACAAAGGAAGCTTGCTCTAATACAATTGATTTATGAAAAGAAAAATAGGTCTATCACTCATCTTCACGAGTCTGATTGCCCTCGCTAGTTGCGGGACCATTTTTTCTAATGAAGTGACGCTTTACATCCATCCTGATAATGGCGAACCAGTGAGGGAATTAAAAGTTAAGATTGGTTTATCGATTAAAGATATAGAAACACCAGTTAGACTCAATTCGACCTTTGATAAATGGTATAGCGATATTAATCTTCTTGAAGCATATGATCGTGCGTTTATTGTTGAAGAAATGCATCTATATGCCGCCTATCAATTGGATACAGTCAGAACGCGGGCGCTAATTGATCAAACAGCGATGAAAGCTTTTGTTACGGTCGAAGCACATAATACACCCAACTATTTAGGGGCCAATACTTCAATTGCACAGGGGAGTGGTGTTATCTTTCATCAAGATGAGGAAGGATATTATGTCCTGACAAACAATCATGTGACCGTCAAACCTCAAAATGGTACAAGCTATAGTCAAGCGTTTTATATTTATGATTACGATCACCTGATTCCCTATACCGCGACGAAAATTCATGAACTCAACACTTATGACTTAGCGATTGTTCGCTTTCAAAGCGTCCGGGATTATCACCTCATTCCCTTCAGTCCCGAGCCACTCTACGCAAATAGAGATGTCGTGGCGATTGGAACACCACTTGGCGTCTATAACCAAGTTACTTATGGCAAGACACTAGGCTATGGTGAGGTTGATCTTGAAGATGAAGCTTATTTATCTGATGTTAACTTTCCTGTCATTGTCCATGATGCTGAAATCGATCATGGCAGTAGCGGAGGGCCGCTTCTTAACTACCGTCTTGACCTGGTTGGCATTAATTTTGCTAGTGGCACTGATGAGCTCGCAAACAATGTCAGTGTTGCGATTCCGATGGATAATATCTATGACTATTTTGATATCGTTGGAGGCCGCTTCAGTGACCTTACATAAACTTGACTTAAGACCTACGCCTTTTAGTCTGATTAAGACGGGGAAGAAAAAATTTGAACTGCGGCTATATGACAAGCGGAGAAGAGGCATTCTACCAGGCGATGTCATTGAATTTACCGATCAAATAAGTGGAGAAAAACTAGCAGTGAATGTCGTTTCTCTTCACATTTTTAATGACTTTAAACAACTCTATCAGTCTCTCAATCCATTGACCCTTGGTTATGAAGTTGGGGAAGATGTTTCGTATAAAGATATGGAACAATACTATCCGCAAGTCCGCCAACGTGCCTATAAAGTAGTTGCGATTAAAATAACCTTAAAAGATTAGTTAAAATTTTATATAATAATATCACGCGCTGGTAGCTCAGTGGATAGAGCAATCGCCTCCTAAGCGGTAGGTCGGAGGTTTGAATCCTCTCCAGCGCGCCATAATTTGGTATTGACAAAGTATAGATTATTATTTAATATTATCTAGCATGGTTCTGGGGCTGTAGCTCATCTGGGAGAGCGCTTCCATGGCATGGAAGAGGTAGCGAGTTCGATCCTCGTCAGCTCCACCAGTTCTGTAAAAATGAATACTCGATAGCGAGTATTTTTTTTATGGTAAAAACCTAAAATAGATGAAAATAATGCGCATTTGTGATCAAAAGCGAATCCATCGCATATAATAAAAAAGTAAAACAAACATAAAGGAGTCGCAACATGTTTAAATCCAAGTTTTTAAATGGGGTTGATTTAGCTAACCCCCAAGCTGTCTACACACTCAATAATGGGGTCAAAATTCCTGTTCTTGCTTTTGGAACCTGGCAAGTCAAAAATGGGGACGAAGCCTATAATGCTGTAAGAGAAGCATTAAGAGTGGGCTACCGTCATATTGATAGTGCCGAAGGCTACTATAATGAAGAGAGTGTAGGTCAAGCCATTCGTGAAAGTGGAATTCCACGTGAAGAAATATTTTTGACGACAAAATTAACCAACCGTCATGTCACCTATGAAGACGCTAAAGGAGCCATTGAGGCGAGCCTTAAACGTTTGGGTCTTGATTATATTGATCTCTATATTATTCACTGGCCAAATCCTATTGCCTCTCGCCCGCATAACGAAAAGAGAAATAGTGAAGTATATCGGGCGATGGAAGACGCTTATAAGGCCGGTAAGATTAGAGCAATTGGCGTTTCTAACTTCCGTCAACATCATCTTGAGGCGCTCTTTAAGACCGCGACAGTCAAGCCATCAGTCAATCAAATTTTGATTAACCCAAGCGATATGCAAGAAGAACTTGTTGCTTTTAATGAAAAACATGATATTCTCACCGAAGCTTATAGTCCTTTAGGGACCGGTAAGATATTTGCAGTCGAATCTCTGCTTGCCTTAAGTGAAAAGTATCATAAAACTGTCGGTCAAGTGGTCCTGAGATGGAGTTTAGAACACGGTTATCTCCCACTGCCTAAGACAATTACACCTAGTCGTATTCTTGAAAACTTACAGCTATTTGACTTTGCTCTTGAAGAAAAAGACATCAAACTAATTGATGGCTTACATGGGGTTACGGGCCTATCAAGTAATCCTGATACGACAAACTTCTAGCATTAAAAAACCGCTTCGTTTGAAGCGGTTTTCTCTTTGTCTAGTAGATGAAGAAGTAGATGCCAATGAAGTGGACAATGGCAGCGGCGGCCACAAAGATGTGCCAGACGAAGTGGAAATATTTGAATTTAGATGAATTTGCATAGAAGTAAGTGCCAATGGTGTAGCTAACCCCACCCGCAAGAATTAGCCAGAAGGCTGGTTGACTAAAGGAAAATAATTCAGGGATAAAGACAAGGGCGGACCATCCAAGAACCAGATAAATCACATAGTGGAAGGCTTGGAACTTGTGGACCCAAATTGATTTAAAAATAATCCCAAGTAGAATAAAGAACCATTGGACAATAAAGAGCCACCAGCCATAGGTGAGACCTAAAAAGGCCGTCGTCAAGCCAGGGAGCATCAATAGTGGGGGCGCAAATGTTCCACCGATGAGTAGGAAGATTGAGATATGATCAAAGCGTTTAAAGACGCCTTTTGCTTTTGTGAAGGATAAAGAGTGATAGAGACAGGACATTGAGAATAAGAGAATAATCGAGATACCATAGATGATCGCCGCAAAGAGGCTGACAGGCGTCGTCGACTTGATGATTAATATAATGAGTGCCCAAATACCGGCTAGCGCAACAACACCATGAGAAACGGAATTGGCGATTTCTTCACCAACTGTTTGTGGGCGTTTAATTTTTTGGGCTTTTGTTTTTACTTTTTTTTCCATATTTTTTCTCCGAGTTTCAATTATAACACTATTGGTATTAAACCATATTTATGACTATAATTCATCGTAACTTAATTTCTAGATTTAGGCGGATTATTATTGGCTATGTTATGATATATTTCGGAGGAAATGTATGAAAAACAAAGATCTTTTTATTCCCCATCTTAGTCCTCGCCTTATCAAGTTGCACCTTTATTCCGATTGATTCAACTAGCGGAGAAAGTCAACATAGCCAAACAGGTGGCATCACAAGTGAAGATAGCATGGAGCCCACAAGTGGCGATATCACAACCTCAACACCCACTTCTGAAACAGAAACATCGACAAGTACGGGTCCAGTTGATCCAAATCTTGTTATGTATAACGGGTTTACCTATCCTCTTGATGCACAAACACAAGCAACTCCGAGCTATGTTGAGTTTTGGCATCCTAATACAGAAGTTATTATCACGATTCGTGCTGATTCCTCAATCTTAAACCTGATGGACCAACACGGTCTTGAAGGACAAAAATACCAAGATTTATATTGGCCGGTTGATGTTGTGATTGCCGTCAATGGCGTTGAGCATTCCCTTGAAGAAGTCGGGATGCGACGTAAAGGCAATACATCACGTGGTTATTCATTCATGGATAATGGGACGGTCAGTGATGCTTTTAGCTTTAAATTATCTTTCAATGAAACATGGGATGATCCCATTTATCAGCAATTTGGCCTACAAAAATCATGGCTCAAAACTGATCCTGATTATATCGCCCGCGATGATCGGCAGTTTTTAGCGGATAGCAATGGTAAAAACGGACTCGATAAACTCGACATCAAAATGTATAAAACAAATGACCAGTCCATGATTAATCAAGCCTTTGCCTTTAGTCTTTTTCAAAAAGGCGGGTTAATTGCGCCTAATTCCACTTTGGGAAAAATTAATTTTTATAGTGGAACAAACTATGCTGACTTTGGGGTTGTGGCCATCAATGAAACCATCGACAAGGACTTACTTAAACGCTATTTTAGTAAAGCAAATGCCGCGGGTGATTTATATAAAGTTGGATGGGGACCTGACGGAAAAGGTAACCTTCAATACGAAGAATATCTCAACCACAACGCCATCATTGGTGAAGAAGACAAAATGAACGCTTATACCCCTCGCTATGACGCTAAGGAATTTGATAAGTATGCAGATGTCAATAAGACTATTTTGAATTCCCACGATGTTGCCCATGCCAATTTAATTAATCTGATGCGCGTCCTTCGTGATTATGAAGGGCAAACACCGACTCAATATCAAGCCGCCCTTGAGGCCGTGGTTGATGTGGATAGCTTCCTAAATTTTGCCGCCCTCTCTTATCTGACTGGTAATCAAGATGACATGCGCAATAATGGTAACAACTACTATATCTACTTTAATCCTGGACAAAATAACAAAGCCTATTTTATTCCTTATGATTATGACTGGGCCTTAGGCGTTGGTCATAATGAGGATGGTGGACTGACCATGGCGGGACTTTCACCCTTCCATTCCAAATTACAAGGCAATCGCCGTAACTGGCAAGATAATCGCCTTTTCCTCTATACGATTATTGATAATATGTCCGGATTTAATATTCAAACTAATAACAACTGGCAAGCGAGTTACCTCAATAAACTGCAAGGCTATATTGAGGGCGACTACTACACGATCAATACATTTAATGACCTCTACAATCGTTATCGCCTTACTTACGAAAATTCCACAAATATTTTGAGTTTACATACCGAAGAAGTGTATAATAACTTCGGTGGAACTGACATCTTTGCGCAATATGTTAATCAAGTAGAGCAAAGTATAATCGCTGAATCCACTAATGACTAAATTTGCTGCAGCCATGGCGGAATTGGCAGACGCGCTAGCTTCAGGCGCTAGTACTTAATCGTGTAAGAGTTCGAGTCTCTTTGGCTGCACCATAAATAACTTTAAAGACTCCTAGTGGGTCTTTTTTACTTGAATTTCTGTCATATGGGTATATATAGAATAATTTAATCACATTTTTTTGATGTAGGTAAAAAATTCGTATATAATGAAGCGCTGATTATTCGGGCCGATAAGGCTTTATATCTAGCCAAGAGTCAAGGACGGAACTGTGTGGCCCTTTGGGATCCTTCAGTTGAGGAGATGGACTTATTCACTTAAACACTGAGCTTGACGGACATCTAGGCGTTTTAAGCCAATAAAATGAGTGTATGGCAGTAATTAGTGCGGTTTTTTTTGAAAATATGCGATTATATGTGTGAGAAAAGCTGATAGGAAATAATTTTTATATTTATATGTATATTTTCTAATTTATGCTACACTCTACTAGGTCTTAAAAAGATGATTAAATACGGAGACCTTACAAGTTACATAACGCCTGTCGACCACACGACAGTTTGACATCTCAATAGA
>DATESM010000086.1:0-3111 GCA_035270805.1 Bacilli bacterium | reverse complement strand
AAGGTCAGACAAGCGATTCTCAACTTTCTTGGCACATTTGGGCTTTTTGGCGGTTTAGCGGTCATGATTTATGCTCAACCTGTCTTTATTACAACCATCGGCATAAACATCCAAACGATGGTTCATCATGGTGCCCAGGTCCTCTTGGGAGTTTTCCTCATCACTAGTGGGCGTGTTGAGATGAATTTAAAGGCAATGAAAGGGGCAACCATTGTCTTTATCATTCCGGTCTTGATGGCAGTAGCAATGAATATCATCTTTTATGCAATCAACGCTACAAATCTTGGTGAATTTAACATGTTTTGGATCAGTCCATACTTTCCCACTGATTTACCGATATTGAGCGCGATTAAACCACAGGTTCCTTATCCGCTATTTGTTCTTATCTATCTGGTTAGATTCTCGTTTATTGCGACGCTAGTCCTCAGTTTAGCGATTGCCCTTAGAAAAATAAAAGGTGCATCCTTACAAAAAAGAAGAAAAGTGGACGAATAATAAAATCCCCTATCTAGTGAAGGTAGGGGAATTTTTTATTGTTAGACGCAATCAATTATTTTGTTTGATGAATGACGACTTGTGGTAATGGGATTTCAATCCCATTTGTATCGAGTGTTTCTTTGATGAATCTTCTCAATTCACGTTCGATACTATAATGTTGTTCGTTGAGTGTTTTCACTGTCACGCGTAAATCAACTCTACTTGATCCAAGATTAATGACACCCGCGACAGCAGGCATGTCGAGAATAATGTCTTCATAGCGGCTTTTAAATTGTGGGAAGGCAGCGTTTAATACATCAATGGTTTTAGCGATGTCTTCTTTATAAGCAATGCCAAATTCGACAATACCAATGGAGGGATTTCTTGAATAATTGATAAGGGTTGTTACTTCGCCATTATTGAGGATGCGAATGTCACCCTTCCAGTTTCTGATTTTGGTTGTTTTAAGGCCAATATCGGTAACTGTTCCCTTGAAGCCTTGGACTTCAATCACGTCACCGACATCAAAATGGTGTTCAAAGATGATGAAAAATCCTGCGATTAAGTCTTGAATAAACTTTTGCGCCCCGAGACCCACTACGAGACCCACGATCCCTAGTCCCGCTAATGCAGGAAGGACATTGACACCCCAAATGGCGAGAATGATGATGACACTGATGATGGCGACAGTATAAGTGATAATGGAGTATGAGACTTTTGTAATCGTCTTCCGACGTTTTTGCAAAGCACCTGGCTTATCGCCGATTCGCTTGAGGGTCACTTTAGAAATCTTCAGGACTAACATCCATATAAATGCCACAATAGTTGTGCCAATCAGTGCTGGAACTGAAGTCGTAAAGAAAATGACGACATCATTCCAAAAAGTAGTTAAAAAGTTAGCAATGTCAAAGTTCCAAACAAGCATAATACCAACGACACCTGCTAAGAAGATGATAAGAGAAGTGAGAAAAACTAAGGCGAGCATCCACTTCTTAATCGTTTCTTCATATTTTTTAATGATCCGTTGCTCGACAATAAAAAATAAAATCATTGTCAGCACGATTGCAATGGTAATCCCAATATTAAGTGGGAGAGATGAAAATAAAAAATTCATAATATTTCCTCCTTTTTTTCTAACAAATATTATACCATAAAATTTGTCTTTTTCGGGTCGAGTTGACGGGACTATTTATCCCCCGTCTCCACCAAGTGACAACGATTGAAGGTCAATGGGCGCTTGTCTTCGACTTTATTGAAGGTGAACCACTTGATGTCTTAATGGAGAAGAACCCCGATAAATTAGCGGAGTATTTGGACTTATTTGTCAAATTACAAATGGAGGTTCACGCTCATGCCTGTGATCAACTTGGAACCTTGCGCGATAAAATGTACAAGAAGATACTCCAAGCCGATTTAGATCCAACGACACGTTATAATCTTCATGCTAGATTAGAAGGTATGCCTAAGTATAATCGACTTTGCCATGGGGACTTCAATCCGTCTAACATCATTGTCACGAAGGATGGGCTAGCATGTATCATTGACTGGGCTCACGCTACACAAGGTAATGCTTCCGCTGATGTGGCGCGAACCTATCTCCTATTCTGTCTTCATGGCCAAGAGCAAATCGCAAATCAATATCTTGACCTATTTTGTGCCCGAAGTGGGACTGAAAAGCGTTACGTGCAAAAATGGCTACCGATTGTTGCCGCTTCCCAATCAGTTAAGGGAAATAAGGAGGAAAGGGAATTCCTTCTTCATTGGGCAGGAGTTGTTGAATACGTCTAGATACTGTACCTGACCCTTGTGAGAATGATTATATTTCGCAAGGGTTTTCTTTTTACCCTAATCCAATATTATTCGCAAGATAAGTGTGATAAAATTAAAACATTGAAGTAGAGGATGAGAAGATGAATCAAATAAAAAATAGTCGTGTACCACTTTATACACTTATCACACTGGCAGTCGTTTATACGGGATATTTAACGCTTCTTGGCTTTTCACTTCACGATTTAATTTGGCATTTAAATATTGGGTTTATTTTTATTGCGATTCTTGGATTTTATGTTGTTATTCTGATTGCAATATTACTCTTTGTGACGATATTCTTTAATCACAAGTATAAGACGATACGTGGCAAAACTTTGGCGCTTTCACTTGTGCTCGTCTTTACAGTTCCTTTATTAGGACTGGTTTCCTATCGTGTCGCTGACCAAATAAATTATGATGAGCACTATGCTTTTACGACAGAAAAATGGCTTGCAGCAGACCAAAACACGCGTGGTAGATTGATTGAATCATTTCGAGAACAGTATGATATTGTTGGATTAAGTTTAGAAGAAGTTACAGATTTGCTCGGTCAGCCTGATGAAACAAGTGAAGAGTACATCTACTATTATATAGGAGAATATAAGGCGATTATTGCAATTGATCCGTTTATCTACATGATATCTTTGGATAACAATCTTATTGTTGTTGCTGAAAACATATATAGTAGTTAACTTTAAAAAGGAAGTGATGTAATACCATGCTCCTTTGTGAAAAAGGAGACCGATTCAAAGCATGACATAATAAAGCAAATTAGTTAATCATTAATTATCATTTGTTTTAATATTTTATCGATGTCAAAAACCT
>DATESM010000085.1:0-10907 GCA_035270805.1 Bacilli bacterium | reverse complement strand
CCATGATTGTTAATGATGGCGCTGGTGCCCATTAAAATTTCAGTATAGAATTTCGAGGTAAATCCTGTATAACCGGTAGAGCCTTTTCCGGCTTGTCCACCAATGATTATTTTTCCATTAACGGTCAAAGTAATTCCATCTGCTACTTTAATTGAATTTTTACGGTTGGTTGTAACTGAAGTTGCATTGACATCAGCAATTCCATTAGCAAGATTTTTATCAAACGTTTCGCCTGTTAGCTCTCCTTCATATGGGATGATTAATGTATCACCAGGGGCAATTAGCGTATTTCTTGTAATCGTCGGATTTGTTCCTGGTACGACATATATTTTGTTAGCCGCGGGATCTTCAGCCGCTAATTCAAGCGCTCTTTCAATCGTGGTTGTATATTTCTTGTTTGATTCTGAATATTTAATATATGCGACTGCTTCAACAGTGTCAGGTAACTTAATATCCTTATATTCAAAGTTTTTATTGGCCACTAAAAGCCAGCTTCCGTACCCCACAAGTGGCAACATAGAACTGATCACGATCATGAAAAAAATTTTCTGTTTGTTTTTCATATTAGACCTCAATATCAATCCGCATACTAAAAGCAATTGCATTTTCCGCGTTAAAATAATTATAGACATTGGTTTCAAAATTGGTTGGTGAAAAGACGAAGTGATATGTGATTTCGAATGCCAGTTCATCCTGTGTCAATAAATCTGTATTTGAATAATTAATTGTCGAGACAACAAGTCCGCCAATGATAGACGAGGTAATCGGATCCTCGCTACTGTTAATTAATGGCGCTACATTGTAGGTGACGGGTGATGAACTCATAAAAGTCTGATTTAAAATAGCAAATTCTCCTAAATTAAAAAGGCTGATAATTAAGTTGAAATTGTCGCCACCTTCTAAATAATAATCTAAACCATCAGCGATCTTTAGGCTAAAGGGAATTGTGATATCAAAGGAATAGTAAATCGCCTCGTTGACAATAAAACCAATCGGACTAATATCAGGAATACTCGTTATTCCTCCTGTTTGAAAGGTAATCAATGTTCTCGAGTCAATGACACTTCCAGTCCCCATGGTGAGATTAATCATTTCACTTTTATCATCAAGTTCGCTGACAATAACCCAACTTGAAAAACCAGTATTGAACATCGAAAAAGCAGAGAGTAAAAGAACACCTGTGCTTAAGCTTCTAACAATTTTGCGTTTTCTTAAGGGTTTATTCATTTTCATTAAATACCTTTCTACTCATCTTAGTTTTTCTATCACTACTCATTTATCCAGTGTGCGTAGAGCACCATGTCACGGTAAACACTGACCAAATCAGTGAAACGAGAAAGGTTAATGTTTGGCGTTTTTTGTGTATACCAACCATCAAACACATAGCCAGGTAGGATTGGTGTTGGAATGGCGTATGAAGTATCAAAATATGTGTCATAAAAGGTATGACCGTGGGCAATTTGATAAACAGGCGTTTGTCCATCGGGAAATACATCGTTGTCTTCCCAGCTTGGATAGGGTAAGGCAGCATTAAAGTCGAATGTGACAGTATAAAAGACGTCTTCAATCGTATCATTGAAATCTAATTGTATTTGCCATCCCGTTGGAGCTTTAAAGTAAATCACATTAAAGGTTCTATCATAGTAGTAATCGCCCACTAATCCGATATAGGGCTGAGGGGCTCCCGAACCACTAATCCACGTGGCGGGACGAGCGACGGAGATGACGTGATACTCACCACTTGTCATCCAAAAGGTATATTCGTAATAGTCGCCATTTTGTATCATGGTGATTGCTTCAACAGAGTCGCCTGCTTTGCCTTCCGAACCACCAGGAATGGTGACAACAACATCTTCTGTATTCGAAAAATGAATAGTTAAGGTGATTGAGTTATCCTCATTTACGACCTGTGTGACACCTGTGATAGCATTGCCATCAACCCCATCTTTAGGTTTGTTGATGTTGAAAGATAGTATCTCACCATTTGATAAGGTAATCTTCACTACTATAATACTATCATCAAGTTCGCTGACCTCAGAAGTAATGGAATCAATTGATACTCCATTAGTCACCTCAAATTGCAGCGGTGCCATATTTAGATCTGTATAAGTAATCGTAACTAAAGTCTTACTCCCGTCAGGGTTTGGTGTTTGAGTGATACTAGCGATTCCATTACCGACTTGACCTTGGGGAACGATGAAGGTCAGTGGCTCTTTTGCATCATCGACAAAGGTAATCGTAATTTCGACATCACCCTCTTCATTAATTGTTGAATAAACATCATCTATCATAACGTTTGTACTTTTAAAAAACCCGTTTGAACATGAAGTGAGTGTGATGAGTAAACTCAGGGATGCTACTAGGCCAGCCATTTTGAATTTTGCTTTTATGTTTTTCATATTTAGACCTCCGATTGTGCTCTCGTCTTTAGCTGATTAATATTAGGATTCACTTGATAAAGGAATGAATCTTTATAAGCATGATAGTAGAATGGGGCAAAGCCCGTAGCGGTTAGTACTGTCCGTTGCATGACTTTAGTTAACATGTCACTAGCGGGATTATTAATGACATGATTCAGCAAGTTTAATTCAATTTTATCACTTAAAAGTTCTTTATTGTTTAGTTGCGATGTGTCAATTTCTGATAGATTGAGTCCTCCACCATAATATATAATGGGCAAATTGATATAACTCTCAATTGTTTCATCTTTACTTTCTGTGATGCTATAGCCATTAGCGGTCGCTGTATTTGCAATCAATGAACGGATAGGAAAGATATCATCAATCGAATATATTTTCCCGTCCCCAAAGCCAGTTTCATTGATAATCGGCGATATATTCTCACCAATTAAGGTATTGACATCGATTGATCCAATCGCTTTATAATCAAAAAATGAAGTATCGCCAACAAGATTTACTTTTGCGGGATAAGACACACCACCAATGCGACTCAGCTTCACTCCATCAACCATATCACCTAGTAGCGAACTGACAATTGATGGAAGAGCATTATAAAGGAAGGGGCCATTAAACATCGTTTCAAGGGCAATCGAGGCAATGCCTGATTGATAAAAGTATGTGTCTTCAATCGTCACATTCGTTTTAAAGATTGAATTTCCACTTTCATCTTCAACTAAGTCACGTTGATTAATAAGGTTATCGAGTGATTTGACAGCCTGTTCTAGCAGCCCCGTTCCATCGCCACTAGAGATTAAATAATTTGTAATTAAACCATCTGCCGTTGTGGTTGGTAAACTTGTAATTTGTGAGGTTGTAACCGGTACATCAGGATAGCGAAAATAGTTTGTAAAACTTGTGGTTCCACCATTTAAAATGTTTCCTTCTGCATCATAAATGGTCCCAGTTTTATTCGGATTTGGTGTTTCATATTCATTACTACCAATCGAGATAAGGAACTGACGAGTTGTTGAAATAAAACTATTTTTGATGGTCGTGTTATTGTTTGAAAATAGACGAATTCCAGTTCTGGCATTTTTCACTTGTGAGTTGATGATCATCACATTGTTGCCGTTGACCTCAATACCTGTTCCCGTATAGTTGAGATTGTTGAGATTGTTTCCAAAATCAGCATTACTCATATTTAAATCCCGTAGGGTGATACCATCGCCACTAACATATAGAAGGGTGTTGTCTTGGCCATAGGCATTGATGAGTGGTGTTTCGTTTGGTGAACCAAGTGCGACAAATGTCAAGGGGCCTCTAAACAGGTTTTTATCATTAAGTGTAGCGATTTTAACACCTTTATTATTGGTCGTAGTATCGTAAGGGTAAGTAAGGTTATGTCCATTTAAACGGAAACCATTACCGTAAAAGTCTTTTTGAATATGAATGCCCGCCAATACTTTATTGCTGATCTTGTCCTGATTTTGTCGATTCCAATCATCAATATATTTTTTGCTATATGTCGTTGTAAAGCGATAAACTTCATCTGAAAAATTGAACGTCTTTAGTTTGAAATCATAATTTCCAAAAAGGGTGGTATCCTCGTTTTTTAGTTTGCCATTTTGGTCATAGGTTTTTTCTAGCGATTCAAAATGTCGTTGTTGCACAATGATTTTTGGGTCATTTGTTTTAGTCGCTCGTAATAATTCACTGTAATCATAGACATTAAACCCATCTCTAACAACTGTGAAAGCGAAAGTTTGGTCAGGAACGTCGACTGCATTGATTGAAAAATTTAGTTCTTTTTTTTCTGTCTTATTGCTGACTTCATTGATGGTCAAAATGTTATTTTCAAAAGTGATACCTTCTGATATATTTATAAGTTCAATTTGACTATTAAGTGATGTCGGAACGGCCTCAACAGTCAGAGGATACTGAGCGTTCGTATAGCCATCTCCACTAAAATCATATTGACCAATATAGGTGTGACCTTCAATGCCTTGGCTGGAACTATATCTTGGATTAACGAGAATGACGCCGCCGTCATAAACATAGGCATTGATTGACTTTGCCACAGTCCCACGAATGTTTGTACAAGTCAAGATATAAAGACCCACTTCGCGTGGAGTAAAGTAGTAAAGAGAACCAGTTTTTTCTAGAATATCTTGATAATCAACATCTTCTTCAGTCTCAATCGTCCACGTCAACTCATTTAAGGGATCTGCCAAAGCACTTTGACTCCCTATTGGTTTGGCATGCAGCTGCGTGCGTGTCGATACCTTAAATCCTTCATTTTGTCGATAAGACCACTCAATATCACTAAGGTCTTCGCTGATGATATTAACCGCAAATTGAATGCTGAGAGCCGAAAGAACAGCAATTACAAAAGGTAAGACAAGCAATAATGGTAATACTTTTTGTTTCATTAGTTGATGACCTCAAGATTTTCGATATCACGTTTAAAATGTAGTTTCAAATAGATGGCAACCAGAGAAAATATAATCAATAATAGAGCAATGTTGACAGCATGAATGGCAATCGTTTCAAGGTCAAATGTTAGGCCCAAGACGACATTAGCGCCGGAGATAAAAACCGGTATAATCAGGGCGACAAAAGATGCAAAAGCGTTTTCATTGCTGGCTTTTCTGAAGTTCAAGATTTCACTTCTAAATGTCAATACAATTAAACTAAAGTTCAACAATAGTGTGGCTATAAGGAGGAAAACAAATGTAGCCATACTAATTTGTTGGAAAAAGATTAACAATAGCAGTGAAACACTATTGGTTACAATTGTTGCAAGCGCTATAATTGCCATCTTAATATACACTTGCCGGGTAATTGAATAAGGCAGATACTTCATGATTCTTATGGTCTTATGCTCCCCATTCATTAAATTCGCGCCACTTAATGCGATAAGAGAGGAGAACAATAGCATAATCAAAATATCCACACTCTCAATAAAATTAGGTAAAATGGCCGAGTAAATCGAAAACACACCACTTGTAAAAGCACTATTAATCCCGAGAATTACCATGTAACTTAAAATTGGTTGAATGACAATCAGAGCTGTAAAACTATAAAGATTATCTGTTTCTCTCGTTAACAATACGAGTTCTTTCTTTAAGAGAGCGTGGCGAGGTAAGCGTGTTTTAAATGCTTTAATAGTCTTATTTTTATTGTCGGCCTGCGTTTGATTGAGAAAAATTGGATAAATGAAATATAAAACAAGATTAGCGAAGATAAGTGCACCTAGAGAGATTGAAAGATAACCGAAAATATACTGATAATTGATTGTCATTAAACTGCGACTAATAAACACATCCGGATATAGAAATGTCGTTAATCGCCTTAATAGTTGAATCGAGGAATCACTGAATAGATAGGCCATATTATTGTTGTTTAAAAGATTAAGGAAAACATTGAGTATCATACTATATAAGAAACTTAAAAGGGCCATGGTGATGATGACAAGTGTCATTTGTAGTGCAAAGTGTCTTTTTAAATACCGGAACAGGATTTCAACACCGAGCATTAAAAGCATCGCTAGTGACATGTCAAAAATAGTGTGAAAAAACATAGAGATAAGAACCATGTAGTAGTAGGATGGAAATCTGCCACTCATCACACCATAAGCAACATAATGGGGACCAAACAATACAAGTTCGAAAATAAATAAAATAACAAAAATATAAACGGTTTTTGCTATCGTCAATGAAAATATATCGATTGGGCGGGAAACTGTTACTTCTTGATCAATGCGGTTAAAAAATGTCTTACGGGCAATAATGACAGCATAAGTTAATGTCAACAATGATAAAACAAACATGTAAACAATGGCGAAAGGTAGTGAAGCATTATATAAATCAAATTTATCGTAAAGCAAGGTAAACATGTATGTTGAGACAAAAACCATTACACCGACAAGAAACAAGTTCAAAAATGTCGAAATAAGTTTCTCCTTCTTAAAAGAGATGATTGCCGGGTTGATTTTGAACTCTTTTAAAATCAGGTGAATCATTTATGTTCATCCTCTTTATATAAATTAAGGAATATGCGAGGCAGCTGATAACGGCGATCAGGATTGTTTTTAAGATCAATCACGTTCGCAATCACCCCATCCTTGATGAAGGAAACACGGTCACAAATTTTTGAGACAAGATCAATATTATGGGATGTGATAAAAATAGTTCCCCCGTTTTCAGCAAATTTAATCATCATATCTTTCAGTGTTTCAAAAACAATTATATCGAGGCCAACTGTTGGCTCATCAAGAATCCAAATCGTCGGGTTATAAAGTAATGAGGCCATCAAACATATTTTTTGTTTCATCCCATGCGAATAGGCACTGATTTTCTTTTGCATATCCACCATGCTTAAACCAAATTTACTCAATAAAAATGTCTTGTTACTTTGAAAGGCATTCTCAGTCATTTCATAAACGTTTGCGATGAATTCTAAGTATTCATTTCCAGTCATCACTTCATAGGTAGTCGGTTCTGCAGAGGTATACCCAAATGAACGCTTAGCAAAATATGTCTCTTTTTGAATGTCATAACCATTGACAAAAATCTGGCCACTATCAAACTTTTTAGCGCCAATTAAACAATCGATTGTTGTTGATTTACCAACACCATTGCTACCGACGAATCCAAAAATTTCTCCATGAAAAACTTCAAGGTTAATTCCTTTTAAAACTTTATGCTTTCCATAAGATTTATGGAGTTCAATAATTTTAATCGCGTGTTTTGGTGCTTCGTTGATTTTTTCCATCATTTAGCCTCCAATTTTTACTTTTTTAATCCACACAAACGGCTTGTCGGTGTCAGCATTAATGAGGGCGTATTCGGCTTCACAATTTAAACATGTCATATCGAATCTTCGTCTAATGTTAATTGTGTTACTACCACAGACTGGACAAGTATTCGGTACATGGTTTTTTTCAAGATTGACATGGACTACTAAGGAGGATATAAGCGTATTGATCAAAGACAAATCTCCTTGAGAGTAATGATACTTTAAGGGAATAAATTGTTTGTTTATATATCTGAAAATTTCCTCACCTACAAGGACATACTCATAGGCATTAACCTCAAGAATCGGTTGATATTCATTAAAATCATTAATGAGTGTGAGACTTGAAGTGGTATGAATACTCTTGCGTCTATTGGCCTTAACTTTGATTAAGAAAGTTTTTTGATTTTTTGATAAGAGGGTGAGTGTAAATTTATCATTGCTAAACTTGGTATTTATATGTTTATCGTTTATCGTTTGTTTTTCTTCTTTGAGTTCTAAATTGCTATTCAAAACCTTGAATAAGAGCGAAATATAGTAGTTTCGGTTGGCTGTTGTGATTGCGACACTATTATTATTCTTCAGGAGTTCGTTGTAGAAATGAAATACCTGCTTATAACGACGATTAAACTTCAAAATATTCGTTAAAACAATACTTGACATAATTGGTTTGGTATCTTTAAGTTCGGCATAGAAAAGGGATGAATTAATCAGGTGTACTTTTCGCTTGATGAGATGTAATCGGGCCCGTAGTTGCTCAATATCTTCCCGGCTAACCAATGTTTTGTCAATGAGACGAGTGTTGTTAGCGTTAAATAGAGAAGTCACACTATAATTATCGAATGCAAAGGCACTGCTAAGTCCACGCGTGTAACTTTGGTAGTGAACATCAATCCGGTTAATAACTTTTTCGATGAGATGAAAACACATCATGACGACAATATTTTCATAAATTTTTACATTGTCTAAATACTCAGAAGTGTGACTGTGCTCCGGTATGAATTTCCCTTTGTTTAACGCCCACAAATCGCTTTCGCGCAAGGTTTGAATAAACTTTTCATTATTAAATTCGCTTACCAACGAACTTCTGAGAATAATATCCTTATCTTGGACAGTAATGTGCGGCTTGTTGGTGATAGATAATATCGTTGAAAGCACACTGTTAAGTCTAAATAGAAAGGCATAATCACTCATGACCGCACGATTGTTTAGCGACTCTACTGGTGCATTAAGGTAGACTTTAATACGGCCTATATCATCTTCAGCTTTGCTCAATCGATTAAAGAGGGCGTTGTCATGTTTAATGAGTAATTCAGCTTGCGTAAAGTAGAGCATAAACTATAGGCGCCTAATCATTGAAGCAATCAATTGTTTTGAGATTTTGAAAGTTCTACTTCCATATTGTTTTGTCATCAACTTTTCAAGGTTCAAAAGGGAGGTTTTGACATAATCTTCATATCTTCCTTGCACCTTCGTTAACAACTTGCGGGCAAACAAGAAGTCGAGTGCTTCTTCTTTTGTCCCACCACAAGCGATAAACACAGGAACAAATTGTTCAATTTGACTCATGATTCTGTTTCCAAAAGTAAGATCAAGATTTTCATAGACAAAGTCCGTAATTGTTTTAAATTTTGTGTTGTCCTCTTGCGTGAGTCTGTAGTCCTTGTTTTCTTTGGCCGCCATGTAAAGTCTTGTTAATTCTTCAAAGCCAATCGGTATGCGTTTAACTCCCGCTGTGGCTTCAAAGGGTTCGTTTTTGTCATCAAAATCAATGATGATGGCCCTGTCATATACTTTATCGGAGATGGAATAGGTTGAATCGTCCTTATTGGCTGTGCAAACGAAGAAAGTGTTTGGTTGAATTTTAAGGATACCTTGTTGGAGATGGACGGGAGGAACAAAGTCAAATGGGAGTTGCATTACTTTAATATGTTGCTCGTCGATTGGATATTCAAGAACTGATAAAAAGTCGGCAAAATAATACTCAACGCGGGCAATGTTAAATTCATCAAGAACCATCAAATTCAGGAGGTCTTTTTCGTAAGTGGAACGGTACAATTGTTTTAAAAATTCAGTTTCATTAAACGTCTGTGTAAAGTCATTAAAGTAACCAATCAATGAGGTCTTATCTCGCCATGTTGTTTGGACAGGATTAAAATTGGATCTAGCGTTGATAAATTTTGCAAAATACCGGGGTAAAGAGGACTTTCCTGTTCCACTTAAGCCTTCTAGAATTATGATGCGCGAGGCCGAAAAACCGCTGATAAAGGCTCTAATCGTGTTGATATCAAAATACAACTTTTCTTCAGCGGCTAAATAGAGGCGAAAATCGAGGCATAACTTATCAAGGCTGATGTTGGCTGGTGAACGTTTTTCTGCCTCAAACCCTTCGAATTCAATATCAATGCTAGAAAGACCGGCGAACACTTTCTCACGATCAGAAAGTTTGCCAAGGTCTTGAACGACTCCACCTCCAGCACCTCCAACTGCGGCACCAAGAGCTAAGCCATCGTTGTCGAGAGTTTCGCCAAATTTGGCAGCTAGATTGTCCTGACTCTCCTGGGCGCTCTCCTCTTCTTCATCTAATTCTTGCTCAAATTCTTCTTGTTCGGCTACATTAAAAAACCTATAGGGCTTATCAACATGTTTGAAGTTGACATAGATTGAAATGCCGGCAAAAACTAGAGCTCCAATAAATATGAAGAGCATAAAAGTGACCAATAATGAAGAGCCAAGTAGCGTCAACAAGTGTATTGGATTTCTCCCTACAATCAGAATGTAAGTTACTCCAGTGCCCAACGAAAGGGCTATACAAATAAAGACAAACAAAGAGGATATCGATACCCACTTAAAAGTAAAGAATTTTTCCTTTTTAAACTTTGATAAACGTCGGAAAAATATCACTCCTACATCGGCAAGGGTCAGAAAAATGACAATAAGAAGCGCAGTCACGTAGCCAGAAAAACCCGCCACCACCGAAGGAAGTCCAATCGCTAAATAAAGCATTTCAACTGGATTTTCCTCAGCCATAATCGAATGAGCTCCATCAACACAAGCAAACACGAATAAGAAAAAGGCCAAAAAAGAAAAAACAAGTGATATTTCTATCAAATTTTTCCTCGTAAAGTAGAATTTGTTCATGCTTATAACTCCTTCTTAGGATTTATAACATTCGTTTCAATTTTAGTTTCACCATCTTTATTAGTAATTACTTTTATCATTTTGGTTTCAGCATCCGATTTGAACCTGTCTTCCTCACCAATTGTTTCTTTACCAACAAAATCGTTATACTTAAAACGATACACAAATCCTTTATAGTAAATGTTTTCAACAAAGTCATGTTCGAACGATGAATCATGATCCTCTATGTCGTAATCAATAATAGATAATAGAAGACTCGTTCTATCACGTTTCATTCTTTCAATTTTTTCATGAAGTGTTGCAAATAAACCTAGACAATAGAAAACAGCCAAAACCGTTGTGATGCCCGAATTTGACTGCATAAATAGGATTAGAATACCAATTGAAGGCACGTAATTAGAGTTGTAGCGTCCAATGATATCGTCGAATACAGGCATAAATGTGTCATTAGCGTTATTTGCGTCACCGCGCATGACATAGTGAACGACACCGCCTTCATAACTAATGTCAACAATACGGTGAACAATTGTTTGTCCTTCAAAATTCTTAAATGCGACCACATCATAAATATAG
>DATESM010000084.1:0-10882 GCA_035270805.1 Bacilli bacterium | reverse complement strand
AGATTGAACATCATTGAACTGATTAAAAAGAGTAAAGCCTACCCCCCCTTTAAAGAAAACAAGGGGACTTTTGTTATGGACGATGTTGTTGGTCCAACACTACTGACTGCCGCTAGTTTCCTCGAAAAACGACAAAATTATATCCTTGTTGCGGCTAATATGTATGTTGCCCAACGGCTTTTAAGTTTTTTACAAACATTTATTAGTAACGACGATCTCCTTTTTTATCCGCATGATGACTTGCTCCAAACAGAAATACTTTCCGCAAGTAAAGAACTTGAGGCCCAACGGCTTTATACCCTTTATAAGCTTAGTCAAGGTGGTGAACATATCGTTGTGACTAGCGTGGGAGGATTCACACGTTTTACAATTGAAAAACAAGCGTTTATTGATCACATCGTTACCTTAGAGAAGAACAAGGAATACCATCTTGATTACATCGTAAAAACACTGATTGAAAACGGTTATCAACGCGTCAATAAAATCGATCAAACACTACAGTTTGCCCTGCGTGGGGATATTTTGGATATCTATAGTGTTAACGCGATTAATCCAATCAGAATTGAATTTTTTGGTGATGAAATTGAGTCGATTCGCTATTTTGATATTTCTTCACAAAACTCAATTGAAGAAATTGACAGCACGACGATTGTCCCCGCTAGTGAAGTCATTCTTAATGACGAAGAAATTGACCATCTCATTGTGAAAATGAAAGAGGGCGTTAAAAAGGCGAGTAAAGATTTAGATGTGGCAGAAAGCGAAGTCTTAGTGGAAGCAATCAATGATCACATTGAAACGTTTAAGAATCGTAGTAACACAAATCAAATATATAAATATTTCTGTCTCTTGGAAAAATTTCATCATTCACTGATCGAGTATATCGATAATCCTCATGTGGTTATTATCAACAAGCAGCAAGTTGAAGAAAGTGAAACTAATAATTTATTAGAGGCGACAAACTTTTTAAACGAGCAAGTTTCAAAGCAAAAAACCATTGCAAAACTAGCGTATTTTCGTGGTTTGAACCGTGTAATGATGGTTCCAAATCAGACAATTATTATCGAGGAATTTCTCAGTGGGAAAAAACAAATCAAATTAGGTTTATCCCCCTTTGTCACGCACTTCACGCACTTTAATGACTTTGCTTTAAAGTTAGTGGAGCACATTGAAAAAGGAGATCGGGTTCTCATTTCTTTGAATAACAACGCACAACTCAGTTCGATCGAAGAACTTTTAAAAGTCCACGAACTTCCCTATTCAATCGAAAAGGGTGAAACTTTAATCACACTAACTTATGATTATTATCCACAAGGATTTGAGTTTGGAGAAGAAAAGCTTGTTGTCTACACAAGCAAAGAACTCTTTAATGCGCCTCGAAATAATCTTCGTTTCTCACATCGCTTCAAAACGGCGACGATTCTTCATTCATATGAACAATTGCAACCAGGAGATTATGTTGTCCATGAATATCATGGTATTGGTAAATTTATTGATGTCATTACGCGCCAAAGCAGCGTTGGCCATCGTGACTTTTTACAAATAGCTTATGGTGGGGAGGACATGCTCTTTGTCCCATTAGAACAATTCCAATTAGTCAGAAAATACTCGGGTCGCGAAGGAGTGGCACCTAAATTAAACCGCCTTAATTCAACACTTTGGGAAAAAACAAAGCGGCGAATCAAGGAAAGGATCAATGAGATTGCAGATCAACTGATTGCCACACAAGCCGAACGTGTCAAAAATAAGGGATTTGCCTTTGCGAGTGATGACGAACTGCAAGCAATGTTTGAATCAAGTTTCCCTCATGTTCTTACAGATGACCAACAACAATCATTAAATGAAATTAAGCGGGATATGGAACAAGAAGTCCCGATGGACAGACTTTTGTGTGGGGATGTAGGGTTTGGTAAGACCGAAGTTGCCCTTCGCGCTGCTTTTAAAGCAATTAGCAACAAAAAACAAGTAGCCTTTCTTTGTCCAACAACGCTTTTGGCACGGCAACACTATGAAGTGACGAAAGAACGATTCGCCAAATTCGGCATACGTGTTGCGCATCTTTCTCGACTTGTCCCAGAACGAGCCCAACTCGAAATTATTAAATTAATTAACGAGGGTCGTTATGACATTGTGATTGGGACCCACCGTCTCCTTTCCAATCAAATCCGGTTTAAAGACCTCGGCTTATTAATTGTTGATGAGGAACAACGCTTTGGTGTTGAACAAAAAGAGGCGATCAAACAATATAAATCGACGGTAGATGTCCTGACATTGAGTGCGACGCCGATTCCTCGGACACTACAAATGGCGCTAGTAGGCATGCGTGGCCTCTCACAAATTAATACCCCTCCTAGTGATCGGATGCCCATTCAAACTTATGTTATTCCTCGTCGCGATGGGGTTGTTCGCGAGTTAATAGAGAGGGAACTACAACGGGAAGGTCAAGTTTTTTATCTTCACAACCGTGTTCAATCGATTTATGAAACTGCGAATAAGATTTCGCGGATGGTCAAAGCGGCGAGTGTTGGCGTTGTTCACGGCCAAATGGACCGCGACGAAATCGAAGACGTTATGATGAAGTTTTATAGCGGCGAGGTCAATGTTCTTGTCTGTACTTCCATCATTGAAAATGGTATTGATGTACCAAATGCGAATATGATTATTGTTGAAAATGCTGGTAGCTTTGGTCTAGCCCAACTCTATCAAATCAAGGGCCGTGTTGGACGGGGCGATCGCATTGCCTATGCCTATCTCCTCTATAATGAAGGCAAGAATTTGACTGATGATGGTCGCAAGCGCCTCAAGGCGATTCAAGAGTTTACCGAACTTGGCAGTGGTTATAAAATTGCCCAACGTGATCTTATGATTCGCGGGGCTGGCGACATTTTAGGGCCGGAACAAGCAGGATTTATTGATTCCGTTGGGATTGACATGTACATCAAACTCCTCAACGAGACCATGGCGGAAAAACGCTCTGGCATCAAGATGAAAGAGGATGAGATTAAAATTACAACACTTTTGAGTATCGATGCATATATTCCTGAACATTATGCAAATAAACCCGACAAAATCGAGTTATATCAAGCGATTAAGGCGACGAGAACTCTACCGGAAGTCAAGCGTCTTGAAGCCAGAACGAAAGATATCTACGGCAAACTGCCAGAACCAGTTAGTCTCCTATTTAGAAAGAGGATAATTGATATTATTCTTGATGGAAGAACTAAATATATTGAGACCCTTATTGATGATGAGACATTTATTGAAGTTTTAGCGGGCGATGTGTTTATGCGTGTTAACGGTGCTGGAACCAAATTATTCGAAAGCCTCAGTGACTATGTTGGTAGTGTGCGCGTGATGATTAAGAACAAGAGACTTTCTTTGAAGATATATAAATTGGGAGACTGGTTTAGTATTTTTGAGAAAATCGTGATTGAGATTGTAAAAATAACAAGACAGGCAGGAAAAGAAGATGAGGTTAGATAAGTATTTAAAACTTACGAGGATTATTAAAAGAAGACAAGTCTCAAAAGAGATTATTGAGAATGACCGCGTTGAGATCAATGGTAAGCAAACTAAGCCCGCAACAATGGTAAAAGTGGGTGATCACATTCGCCTTAGTTTTGCCCGCACGATTGTTGAAGTTGAAGTACTGGAAATCGATGAAAAAATAATTAAAAAGGCACCAGATGGGGCCTATAAAATAGTGACGGAAGAAGGTAATGAAGCTTAATTTAGATGGCAATAAAAAGTATCTACTAGCCTGTAGTTATGGGCCTGATTCAATGGCACTCTTTTCGATGTTACAGTCACAAAATTTCTATTTTGAAGTGGCGCATGTTAACTACCACAAGCGAAAAGAAAGCGATTCAGAGGCAAATAATCTGGCTGCTTTTTGTCGTCTTAACCATATTCCATTCCATCTAAAGAATGTTGAACCGTCGAGTGTTAAGGGAAACTTCCAAGCTTGGGCACGTGATGTGAGATATAACTTCTTTAAAATGGTGTGTAAAGAGCGAGAATTAGATGAAGTACTGACGGCCCATCACCTCGACGATGTATTAGAAACCTACCTGATGCAAAAAAAAGCAGGGCGAGAGTTAATGTATTATGGCATTCGTGAGTGCGTGAATCTAAATGGTGTCACCGTCCGCCGTCCGCTTCTAAATTATCATAAGGATAATCTACTCAATCATTGTAAGATAACAAATACACCGTATGCGATTGACGCGAGTAATCTGACCCTCACCTATACACGTAATGTGATTCGCCATCAAATTCTAGGACAGATGAGTAAGGAAGATAAGGCGCAACTAAGGAGCGACATAGAACGCTATAATCAGGAACAAGAAACACGCAATCAGCAACTAAACAAACTAATAACTGTCCAAGGCTGTGTTGAAAGAAATGCTTTTATTAAACTCGAAAAACCTAGCAGAAAGCGCATTATTTATCTTTTGTTCGCTCTTTACAATCAAGAATATGTCTTCACTGCGGGACTTTTCAATCAAATTGAGCAAACAATAGTCAGTAAAAAAACGACGGCGATGTTTAAAGTAAAAAACCATCTCTACCTATCACTAGCTTATGATCAATTTTGCTTCATCGATATCCGTGACTTTATCTCCTATAGCGTAGAGATTAAAATGGGTAAAAGATTTATCAAATTGAAACATATTGAATTAGACCTAAGTGGTGATCTCAGTAGGTTTAATATCAAACAATCAAGTTATCCTCTCACTGTTCGAACCGCACGAAGTGGA
This sequence comes from Bacilli bacterium, assembly GCA_035270805.1. Classification (GTDB taxonomy): domain Bacteria; phylum Bacillota_I; class Bacilli_A; order RFN20; family CAG-826; genus DATESG01. The sequence continues at coordinate 6,125 of DATESM010000084.1, read as the reverse complement.
GACATGTATCAAGTCGGCACTTATGCTAAAAAGGTTAGCCGTCTATTTATAGATATGAAGATGCCAAAGCACGTACGACTCATTTGGCCACTGATTGTTGATGTAGACGGAACAATCATCTATATTCCTCGCTATCGAGCGGACTTCAAAAAAGAAGATGGCGCCAAACTGAGTGTTTTATGGTGATTTAATTGAATGTTAGCTTTATACTATGTATAATTTATCATACGATAAATAGATAATTAGGAAAATTCCTCATCGCAAATCTATATTCCAAGGAGAAGAAAATGGACAATCAACAAAATAGACCAATCAGAAAAAAACCTTCGATTAGGTTTTATCTACCTTATGCCTTACTCGCGGTTTTACTTGCCGTTGTGCTTTGGTATGCTTTCCGGCCAACCGTTACAATAAAAACGCTTTATGATAACGATTTAAAAAATTACTTTGAAACAAATCAAGTGACAGAAATGACGGTTACCGAGCGGGAAAAAGTCACGACAATCGCCGGGATTACTGCTGAAGGTGAACGTTTCCAAGCTCAAGTTTCCAACCAATGGTATGAAACCTATTATGAAACTGTCATTTTGCCTGAGGGCGCAAAAATCAACACTGTTGATGCCTTTAAAGCTACTTTCTGGGATACATGGGGTCCAACCCTACTCGTCACAGGTGGCTCTTTATTACTCGTCATGTTCCTTTTCTCAAAAATGGCTAATTCTGTCAGTGGCTCTAATAACAAGGCCATGGACTTCAATCGTTCACGGGCTCGCTTAGAAACAAAGAAGACGAAAACCTTTGCGGATGTCGCTGGTGCTGAAGCCGAAAAAAGAGAAATGGTTGAAATTGTCGACTATTTAAAAAACCCAAAGAAATATGCCAAGTTTGGTGCCAAGCTACCTAAAGGTATTCTCCTTGTCGGGCCGCCAGGAACGGGTAAAACTTTACTCGCCAAAGCTGTGGCTGGTGAAGCCGGTGTTCCTTTCTTCTCTATTTCTGGTTCTGACTTCGTCGAAATGTTTGTCGGCGTCGGTGCTGGACGTGTTAGAGACATGTTCCGCGAAGCCAAAAGAACAGCACCATGTTTAATCTTCATTGATGAACTTGATGCAGTCGGTCGCCAAAGAGGTGCCGGTCTTGGTGGTGGAAATGATGAAAGAGAACAAACGCTCAATCAACTCCTCGTGGAAATGGACGGGTTCGCCGATAACTCAGGTATTATCGTTATGGCGGCAACAAACCGTGATGACGTTCTTGATCCAGCTTTACTAAGAGCGGGACGTTTTGATCGTCAAATTACCGTTGATTTACCAGATAGATCTGGACGTGAAGCAATCTTCAAAGTTCACGCCCGTGGCAAGATATTAGATAAAAATATTGATTTCGCACAAATTTCTCGTCGGACTGTTGGTTTCTCTGGTGCCGATATTGAAAGCATTCTTAATGATGCAGCAATCCTTGCTGTGAGAGAAGATTCTGATATGATTACGCTTCAACATATCGATGAAGCGATTGACCGCCGCATTGCCGGCCCCGCAAAGTCGAGCAAAGGTTTGAACGAACATGAACGTCGTGTCATTGCTTATCATGAGGCTGGACACGCTATTATCGGTATCAACCACCCCCACTCAGATAAGGTGCAAAAGATTACCATTATTCCTCGTGGTCGTACGGGTGGCCATGTATTAATGACACCAGAAGATGATCGTTTCCTCGTGACAAAAAATGAATTAATGGCCCGTATTGTTGGCTTTCTTGGAGGCCGGACTAGTGAAGAAGTCTTCTTCGAAGATGTTTCCACTGGTGCCCAAAATGACATCGAAGTAGCAACAAGAATTGCACGCTTAATGGTCACAGAATATGGGATGAGCCCACTGGGCCCAATCCAATATGAACGGGCTTCTGGCTCGGTCTTCCTTGGCCGTGATTATACTTCTAGCCAAAAGAATTTTTCACAACAAGTGGCACTTGAAATAGACAAGGCTGTTCGTGAGATTATTGACAATGCGCATGTAAAGGCTCGTCAATTAATTGAAGATAACCGTGAAGATTTAATTCTTATTGCGGAAACATTACTTGAAAAAGAAACAATTACAGCCGAAGAAATTGAATATCTATTAAAAAACCGCACCCTCAAAAAACCCGAGGTTAACGTTGAGCCTGTTGTCGAATCTCCAACTGATACAAATCCGGTCGTGACCGAACTTGTAAAAGAAGAAAAACCTGAAGAAAATACAGAAAAAGGTCATGGAGAGGAGTAATCCTCTCCCTTTTCTTATGTTTAAAATTGGGCAAGTTGAAGTGACTGGTAAAGTGGTGCTCGCACCAATGGCGGGTGTCACGAGTTATGCATATCGGGTCTTTATGGCCCCATTTGGTGTTTCACTGAGTGTGACAGAAATGATTAGCGACTGTGGCATTATTTATGGCAACGAAGAAACATTACGCTACTTACCCCAAAAAGGAGATCCTCGGCCTATTGCCCTACAACTTTTTGGTGGTGAAACAGAAAATCTCGTCAAGGCAGTAGAAAAAATTGAAGCAATGGCAGACGTTGATTACGATATCTTAGATTTAAATCTTGGTTGTCCCGTACCGAAAGTCACACGCAATAATGGTGGGTCAGCTTGGTTGAAAAACGAAGAACATTTACTCGATATGCTCCGCGCAGTTGTTAAGGCAAGTCATAAGCCAGTAAGTGTTAAAATACGTTTAGGATGGGACGATGATTCGATTAACTTCCGGCAGTTGATGCCAAAAATTGAAGCAGTAGGCGTAAAAATGATTGCGCTTCATTTTCGGACAACTAAACAGCTTTATGGTGGTAAAGCCCGCTACGAATTAGGGCAAAATTTACGGGACATCATTAACATACCTCTCGTCATTAGTGGTGATATTTTTACGCTTGATGATGCTTTAAAGGCTATGGAATTCACGAAGGCGGATGCCGTCATGGTTGCTAGAGGCAGTATGGGAAATCCTCACCTCGTTAAACAAATTGATCATTACTACAAGACGGGTGAAATTTTAGGCTCTGTTACCTTGAAAGATCAAATTGAACATTTGCGAGTTTTCGCTGACCTACTTGTAAAGGAAAAGGGAGAAAAGACTGCCATTAGCAATTTGAGAGGTATCGCATCTCACTTCTTGTCTGGCTTCCCACACACTAAACAGTTTCGTATCAAAATCTCCCAGGAGATGACACGCTTGAGTGATTTAAACCACATCCTAGATGAAATCGTCGATAGCAATTTGTTTTAATAAACAAACATGTTAAAATATTTGAGAAAAATGAGGTAATTTTATGGCATTAAAACTAACAGAACAAGAAATCATCCGTCGTGGTAAATTAGAAAAACTAATTGAACATCATGTTGATCCCTTTGGATCCAAATTTGAACGGACCGATACAAGCACATCAATCAGAGCCAAAGCCGGTGAGTTGAGCAAAGAAGAGCTTGATGAAAAAAATATTCATGTCAAAACAGCTGGCCGTATCATGTTTATTCGTAATATGGGTAAAGCGAGCTTTATTGCCATTCAAGACCAAGAAGGTAAGATTCAAGCCTTCCTGCAAAAAGATGTCTTAGGTGAAGACGTCTACGATATTTTTAAATTAGCCGACCTTGGTGACATTGTTGGTGTTGAAGGTAAGGTCATGCGGACCAAAACTGGGGAAGTAACGATCAAGGCTGAAAAGTATACGCATCTTGTTAAAGCTTTACGTCCTTTGCCTGAAAAATTCCATGGTTTAACCGACGTTGAAGAAAGATACCGTCGCCGCTATGTCGACTTAATTGTGAATGAAGATGCCCGCAAAGTGGCCTTAACTCGTCCAAGAATCATTCGCGCCATGCAACGCTTTCTCGATGGGCAAGGCTTTGTTGAAGTAGAAACCTCGATGCTCAATAGTGTTCTCGGCGGTGCTTCTGCTCGTCCGTTTGTGACACATCATAATACACTAGACCGTGATTTCTACCTAAGAATTGCCACAGAATTACCGCTAAAGCGTTTACTCGTTGGTGGCATTGAACGCGTTTATGAAATCGGTCGTCTCTTCCGCAATGAAGGGATGGACACACGTCATAATCCAGAATTTACAACGGTTGAAGCCTATCAAGCCTATGGTGACATTGAAGATATGTATACTCTCTGCGAGGACCTTTTCCGCTACGTGGCTAAAGAAGTTGTTGGTAATCTCCAACTACCATGGGGTGAAGTCGTCATTGATGTTGAAAAACCTTTCCGTCGTGCTCACATGGTTGAGCTGATTAAAGAGAAAACCGGTATCGACTTTTTCCAAAAAATGTCTTTTGAAGAAGCCGCAAAATTAGCAAAAGCCCACGATATTCATGTTGAAAAACACTACACTGGCGTCGGACATATCATCAATGAGTTCTTTGAAAAATACTGTGAAGAAGATTTGGTCCAACCAACATTTGTATATGGACATCCAATTGAAATTTCTCCACTAGCAAAGCCTTCTGCAGATCCACGTTTTACTGAAAGATTTGAATTGTTTGTTAAAGGCAGCGAAATGGCAAATGCCTTCACCGAACTCAATGACGCACTCGATCAAAGAAATCGCTTTGAAGCGCAAGTTAAAGCCAGAGAACTAGGAGACGAAGAAGCTAGTGATGTTGATGAAGATTTCTTAGAGGCACTCGAGTATGGTATGCCTCCAGCGGGAGGTATCGGAATTGGCATTGACCGTCTCATTATGCTCATGACCAATCAAACATCTATTCGCGAAGTTATTTTATTCCCAACCATGCGTGACAATAAATAAATTTCACGCCTATATTTAAGTAAGGCACAAATTAGTTTAGGTTTACTTTTAGAGCCGTGTGTAATATAATTACAACGCTATATAAGTAACTAGTACTAATTAGTGATTTATATACTCTCTGCTATTGGGGATCAATAGCCAAATTTGTCCAAAGGGAGGTGCTTTATGAAAAAGTACGAAATCATGTACATTCTTCTTGCTGACTTAAGTGAAGAAGAGCGTAATGCCGAAATGGAAAACGTCCATAAGATTATTGTCGATAACGGTGGTAAAGTCGTTAACGTCGATACTGAAAAATTCGGTTTACGTGAGTTTGCTTACCCAATCAAAGATTTAAATAAAGGTTTTTATGTAATCATTGATGTGGAAGCAGACAATGCAATTCTTGCTGAATTCGATCGTTTAACCAAGTTAAACACTCGTGTTCTTCGTCACATTGTAGTCGCAAAATAAACTAAGGGAGCAAACACTTATGATTAATCGAGTTGTTTTAGTTGGACGTCTTACACGCGATCCAGAACTTCGTAGAACCACAACAGGAACCGCCGTCACATCCTTTTCAATCGCCATCGACAATCGTCCTGGTAGAGATGGAGAGAAAAGCACAAGCTTCTTCAATATTGTGACATGGAATCAAACCGCCGAAAACGTTGCAAAATACGTTCGTAAGGGAAGCCTTGTCGGTGTTGATGGACGTCTACAACAAAGAAGTTATGAAAAAAATGGTGCCAAAATAAGCATCGTTGAAATCGTCGCGGACTCTGTTCAATTCCTTGAACCAAAAGGAAGCGATAACAGCCCAAGTACAACAACAAGCGGTTTTAAAAGTGATGAACCCTATGATGGAGAAGGGATCGACACTACTAGTGATGATTTACCCTTCTAGAAAATTATAGAAAGAGGAAATTATACATGGCATTTAGAAAAGCGAAACCACGCAAAAAGGTATGCTATTTTAAGAAAAACGGCATCAAGACCATTGATTATAAAGATGTTGAACTACTTAAAAAGTTTATTACCCCAAACGGTAAGATTACCCCACGTCGTGTGACCGGTACATCTGCTCGTTACCAACGTTTACTTGCAGTTGCAATTAAAAACGCACGGTTCATGGGCTTACTTCCATTCTACCTAGATTAATATTGCTTGATATGAACATCAATTGATGATGAATCATATCATCACATAAAACAAATAGACCTTGTACAATGAAGTGAGACCCAAATGTTAGACCAACTAACAGGAGGGTCTTTTTCTATGAGGTATACAAAAGAATTCAAGTTGGAGTGTGTTCGGAAATACCAAACAGGTATGCATATTGACGATCCAGGCGGAT
>DATESM010000083.1:0-7538 GCA_035270805.1 Bacilli bacterium | reverse complement strand
TTAAAGATTACAAGAGAGTAAGGGAGGAATTTATATGTCAAGATATTGCCCAGTCACCGGAAAAGGTCCTTTAAGTGGTAACAATCGTAGTCACTCACTACGTGCAACTAGACGCCGTTGGGGTGTTAATCTACAATCTTTTAAAGTTGAAGTCGATGGCAAGGTTCAAACCGTACGGATGTCAGCCCGTGCTTATAAGAGCCTAGTTAAAAACCAAAAAGCTTAATCAATTGAAGTTAACGATATAAAAAAGTCTAATCACATAAAGGATTAGACTTTTTTGTTGTTTTCTTATGCAACAAATGACGAGAAGTAGGCATTAATCATAATCAGAATGTTAATAAGAACGAGCGCCCATTCCGTAAAAGCGAGAACAAATACGCGAGGGCGAAGGACAATCACAGTCCCATCTTGTTGTTCGATCTTATCCATATAAGACCAATGTGACAGTTTAGGATTAAGGACAAGTAAGAGCGCAATTGCACCGAGAATATAGGAGATGATTGGATATGTTTTATCAAGCATATAGACCGGTGATAATTGCAGGTAAAGACCAAACATCAATCCGTTCAATACCGTTAATAAAAAGAATAGGGCGCTAATGAAGAGGTGTCGTTTGACCGAAGTAAATTTGACAATAAAAATCAAATAGATAAGAAAGGCGGTTAGAGTCCAACTCATCAAAAAGACGAGGCCACTAAAATGGGCAATGATATATTCGATGCGGTAAAAGCCAAAGAATATCATCATAATCGAAAAGAACAGCACTAACACATGCATGTAGCGCGTAAAATTAGTGCCAACACCTTGCGTGAGTTCAAACGGGAATTCATTGAGAAATGAATAGTCTCTTCTTTGTTTCATCCTAAAGCTATTAATGGCAAAAATAATCGTCAACGCAAGCGTCATGATAGCGATAATAATCGCACCGGTCAGCATGGTCGTGGTTTCAAGTAGCATATTAATCATTGATAAGGCCTGCCATTCTCTTTTTTATACTACGTGAAGAAAATAAATACGAACCTGCCACCAATATATCAACCCCGGCTTCTTTAGCCATCTTGCCTGTTTTAGCATTGATGCCACCATCAATTTCTATGAGAGTAGCAAGGCCATGCTCATCGATATAGCGGCGAAGGTTTTCAACCTTAGTGAGAGAGGATTGAATGAAACCCTGCCCACCAAATCCAGGTTCAACACTCATCACAAGGACAAGATTAAGTCGTGATAAAAAAGGATAAAGAACTTCAACATTTGTTTCTGGTTTAATCGTCATCCCCACACCAATCCCGCAGGAGATAATTTTGTCGATGGTCCGATGACGTTCAATATCATTAGCCAAAGATTCATAATGGAAAGTAATGATATCGGCACCAGCTTGTGCGAAGGCATCAATATATTTGTATGGGTCACTAATCATCAAGTGGACATCGTTGACTAGAGGATATTTGCCTTTTATTGCTTTTAAAACAGGAATGCCAAAGGATATATTATTGACAAAATGACCGTCCATCACATCAAAATGGAGATAAGTGGCACCACCATCAATGATTTTTTTGATTTCGCGATCCAAAAAACGAAAATTGGCCGCTAGTATTGATGGAGCAAGCATTGTTTTTCTCATATTAATAGTCCTCTCGTTTTGTTTTTAACTCTTGTGATATTTTAACATAATTTTCATAGGTTTCGTGACGCAACTCACCAATAGCAACCGCATGTTTAACGGCGCATCGATGTTCACTCAGGTGAATACAGTCATTAAAATAACACTTACCTAAATAGGGGGTAAACCCTGGATAATTTTCAGCGAGTTCACTTTTGATCATCGGTAGTTCAAAACTACTAAAACCCGGTGTGTCAACAATATATCCAAATTGAGTTTTAAGCATAATAATTTCCTTTGTCGTATGTTTCCCTCGTCCCAACTTGAACGAATATTCGCCAACCTCGCGTATAAAATTAGGAAACAGTGCATTAATTAGTGTTGATTTTCCCACACCTGTTTGCCCCATGAGGGCCGTCTTTTTTCCTTTTATTAGGTCGATAATTGGTTTAATGTCCTCAGTAGAAAAATTGGAAATCATATAAAAATCGATTTTTAATGTCGTTAAGAGTGCTTCTACCAATAGGAGAGTTTGCGGGTCTTTAACCTTGTCCTTTTTTGTCAGAACAATCATGGGTTTGACGCGGGCAAATTGAGCATAAGCAAGAAATTTCTCAACGAGTAGTAAAGAAAAATCAGGCTCGACAAGTGACATCACCACCAGGACTTGGTCGATGTTGGCGACAGGTGGCCGAATCAAAAAGTTCGTACGTGGAAAGACCTTAACAATTTGACGACTATCCATATCAACATCAACAAAGTCCCCAACATAAATTGGGTCCTTACCTCTGATAATATCAATCGCCGCCTGCATAATGATATCTTCATCATCTACCTCGACGAGATAGCGGGTTTTAGATTTCCCGACGACAAGATGCATGTTATGCTTCATCAGCAAAACCAAACCACCGCACCCAGATGGAGAGGCGAGGCTTTAAAAGTTTTGGATTCTTTTTAAGATGATTAAGATCCTTTTGCAAATCTTCGATTGTCAAATAACGGTCTTTAGGCCGTTTTTTTGTTGCCTTACGAATGACACTTTCAAGTGCTTTTGGAAAACTATGAATATATTTACGGGGGCTTGGTAGTGGTTCTTTGATTTGTTTGATTGCCACATCAACAATTGTTTCGCCATCAAAAGGAATGCGGCCGGTCACCAGTTGAAATAGGGTGATGCCTAGTGCATAGATGTCGCTTTGAAATGTAGCTTTTTTTCCTTGGCAAATTTCTGGCGCTAAATAGTGAGCACTTCCGAGGATATTGCTATTTTTCGTCAAGTTCTTTTGATGAGAAAATTCAGCAATACCAAAATCACCTAGTTTGACAATCCCATCACTTGATATATAAATGTTGCTCGGCTTAACATCACGATGAATCACATTTTTATGGTGAGCTGTTCTCACAGCCGTACAAAGTTGTTCAAGAATATCAATTGCTTCTAAATAGGTGAATTTAGTCCGACTCTCAAGCTCCTGGTCAAGTGTCTTGCCTGTGACCAGTTCATTGATCATGTAGGGCAAACATTGATATGAACCAACATTAAGAACCGAGACGATATTTTGATGAGATAAAGTCGCCATTGCCCGTGCTTCACGTTCAAAACGCAGCAGATTGTCTCTATCCTTAGCCACCTCTGGCTTTAAAAATTTAATCGCCACTCGCCGACGTGTGATGATATCAAGGGCTTCATACACTGCCCCCATACCTCCTTCACCTAAAAGTGTGATGAGGCGGTAACGTTCATCAATGAGGTCACCAATGTTAATCACGATTTGGCTCCCAAAGTGCAACGGCGATGTTGTCTTCGCCCCCACGATTATTAGCTAACGATATTAACATTTGACCTTTTTGTTCACTTGAATCTTCAGTCGAAAGTATCGTTTCAATATCGCGTGTTTCTAGTGTGTTATAAAGCCCGTCTGAACAGAGCAAAATCTTCTCTCCATGATATTTAATTTTTTTGATATCCATATTACAGGAAGGTATATTGCCTAAGGCATTCATAAGAACATGACGTTTAGGATGAACTTTAGCCTTTTCTTCACTAATTTGATTGGTGCGAACAAGATATTGGACATAGGATTGATCTTCACTAATTTGTGTTAACGTACTCTTGTCATAAAAGTATGCCCGAGAATCGCCAATATTAAGGACGACAACCGTGTTTTTATGGACGAGAGCGGCAACAAGCGTTGTTCCCATATTTTCAAAGTGAGGATCGGTCTGGCTCTCTTCGAAAATGAGACGATTAGCACATTTTACAGCATGTCGTAAAAAGCGAATTATCGACCCATTCGTTAAAAAGCGATTACGCTTTTTAAACTCTTCAATGAGCGTATCGACGGCGACCTTGGCCGCGTAATCTCCTTTTTCATAGCCTCCCATGCCATCCGCCACCACAAGTAAAACATCGTTGTTGGCATTAACAATAACACTAGCAACATCTTCATTATGAGCCCGTACTAATCCACGATTTGCTCGGGCAAAAAAAGTTCCCTTAAGCATCTCTTTCCTTTTCTTTCTTGGCCCGTAATTGTCCACAGGCTGCATCAATATCACTACCAAATTCCTTCCGTAGCGTCGTATTGACACCATTTTGCATCAGATAATCAAAAAAGGCTCTTTGACTTGATTGTTTGCTACGTTTAAACCCATGTTCGTCAACTGGATTATAGGGAATGAGATTGACAAAAGCGAGCATATCTTTGACAAGGGCGACGAGCGCCTTAGCCTCGCTAAGACTATCGTTGACACCGTCAATTAAAATGTATTCAAATGTCACACGTTTGTTGGTCACACTTTCATAGTATTTGGCCGCTTCAATGACTTCGTCAACAGGATAGCGATTATTAATTGGCATAATCTTGCTTCTAATCTCATCAGTTGGTCCATGTAGAGAGATTGCAAGTTTAACCTGAATGCCCTCGTGAGCAAACTGCTTGATCCGTGGTACGATTCCGCAAGTAGAGACGGTGATGTGGCGGGCGCCAATCGCAAAAGCCTTGGGATGATTAATGATACGAATAAAGCTCATAATATTGTCGTAATTATCAAAGGGTTCACCAATGCCCATAATGACAACATGGCTAACGCGTCCTTTAGCATCTTCTTCTTTCAGCATCGTGTTGACAGTATAAACTTGCCCTAACATTTCTCCGGAAGTCAAATCACGTTTCTTTTTTAAAAGACCAGAGGCACAAAATTTGCACCCCATATTACAACCAACCTGACTGGTTACACACACGGAGTTTCCATATTCATAGCGCATAAGCACTGTTTCAATCAGTGCCCCATCATTTAGTTCAAGTAAAAGTTTTATCGTGCCGTCACTACTATCTTGCCGGCTATGTAGACGGGGTAAATCAAAGGTAAAATGCTCTTGAAGAAGGGCAATTGATGATTTAGAAATATCCGACATCTCTTGGAAGTCGAGGACGTTCTTTTCATAAATCCAGCTAAATAATTGTGTGGCACGGAACTTTTTTTCACCGAGTGACAAAAGTTTTTCCGTCAGTTGTTCATGAGTGTAGTTAAAAATATTAGTTTTCATCAGTGTTTTTCTTTCTAAAAATCGCGTAATAAGCAATTGTTTGTTCTTTGTGGTAAGGCATGTATTGACGTTCGTATTCGAGCGTATAATCGTCGTTTTCGGCAATGAACTTTTGAGCAAGTTCAACTGTTTCTTTTCTTAGCAAAGTCCCGACTTTTACGATAAGGCGGCCCCCAGCTTTGACATACTTCTTTGCAGACTCAATTTGCTGATAGATAGCACTTGCATAATCCTCATCAAGATTGAATTTTATAAAGAAATCAGGCCGAGCCTTGATTTGTACAAGGTTTGAAGAACTTGGGGTCAAATAAACAATATCATAACTATCTAAAAGTTCCGCCCTATCTTCGGTTGCCGCGACAACATTTGTGAGCGCAAACATTTTAATAACGCTACCAATGACATGGTAACGGTGCTTATTTGCAACAAGCATGTGAATTATCAAGTCGGGTTTTTGTTTGGCAAGATCAATCAGCATCGATGTCTTTTCTTGTTCAACAATTAACATCGTACTTGGGTTAAAGGCGATGATTTGATCGGCAACAAGCAAGTCAGTGACAGGCATCGTATAGAATTGGCAGTTTTTATAACTATCTAGACCTTTAATTGATGTTTTTCCATCATAGACGAAGGCATCTTTAATACCGACTTGTTTGAAATCTTGATTAGCGGCTAGAAAAGAATCAATTGTTGTCAAACTCGGATTAATACGGCCATGGATTTGATAGACATTGCTATATTTATCAAGAAATCGTTGCGTTTTATTAAAACCAAAGTCCTCAATTAGTTTTTCAACAAAGTCGATTGGAAAATTGTAGCGTAGTGACAAGGCAAAGGGAGTCTTAAAATCAAGTTGTGATGGGAAAAGACTCTTAACTGTACCTAGGATAATTTCAGATTTTGACACTAGTTCACGATCGTGTTCGTTATCTATCCAAGTCAATAATTTATCAACATCAACATCTAGAATTTTTAAAAAGTATCGATTGCATAAAAAGACATTCACAATACTTTGATTGATTGGATCCATCTCATCAAGGCCATGTTGCAGCAGCGTGAACCTGGTAATTTCTTGCTTATGGAGTGCACAAGAGACAAAAGTGCGTACCTCCCGTTTAGCCTGTTGGCTAAGTTCTTGATACTCTTTGCCGCGTAATTGATTTGAAAAATCGGCAAATGTGATGTTTGCAAGACGAATGTCATTGAGGGCTTTTGCAGCAATTAAGATTGTTTCCATATCGATATCCTCGTTAGTGTTATTTTAACACTAATTAAAAACATTGCCAAAAAGACTAGTGGAAATGGTCGTCCTCTTCATGATGGTGGTGATGGTGCCCCCCATCTTCATCATCTTCAACAACGTGACCAGTTGAACGGGCTTTGGTCTCAAACTCTTCAAATATATCTTCAGTGTAAGGTTCGATCGGTGCTTCCTCTTCGCGCCCATCATCAACGACGAAAGGAGGATAATCCTTGTTTTCTAAAGTATAAAAGCTTTGTTCCTCAACATAGTGAAAGAAAAGTCTTATATTGACCACTTCTTCGCTAAAGTAGGAAATTAATGCATGCGCCAAATCTTTTTCAATCGCCCGATACTTTGGACTAATAATCACTTCAAGAATCGCTTGCCAACTTGTTTGTTCAACCCCATCGTGAAAAATATATTCGTCAGGAGCAATGACAATAAATTCGTCATCAATTTCAAAACGTTTTTTGACGAGTGGAATATATTTTTTTGAATAGGCACCGGTCACATAGGGATCAACGCCATAACATTTAATAATTATCATAACAATACCTCGATTTGATTATATCAAATATCAAACGGGTCTACGTTAATTTTCACTCTAAACAGAGAATTTTCAACAAAGGGTTTGAGGATACTAATCAGCTTTGGCTTGATCCTAAAGTAATTAGTGTGCTTGATAATGAGGTTACGCTCATGCATATTTTTGATAACTTGAAACAGTGGAATCGAAGGTCCAATCACGGAAACATCAGAGCCAAGTTCCTGTAAAATAGTCGATTTTAAAGTTATAATTGTGTCTTCAAGTTTGTCTTCATCGTGACAACTTAAATTAATTTGTATCAAGTAAGTAAAAGGCGGCATTTTGGCGAGATGACGATACTTCATTTCCGCTTGATAAAATCGGTCATAATCTTGCCTACTTGCATCGACAACAGCGTAGTGAGCTGGCAGTGTTGTTTGAATAATCGCACGACCCGATAAATGTGCTCGGCCCGAGCGCCCGACAGCTTGCATAATGAGCTGAAAAGTATTTTCGCTTGCCCGATAACTAGGAACTACAAGGCCCGCATCGGCATTGATGACCCCGACTAGTGTGACCATGGGAAAGTCATGACCTTTAGCAATCATCTGTGTAC
>DATESM010000082.1:0-6145 GCA_035270805.1 Bacilli bacterium | reverse complement strand
CTATATTAAAGCCTGCTCAGCTGATGAAAAAATATCAAATGAATTTTTAGTGAGGTAAAATATGAATATTTGGCATGACATGAACCCAAATCGCGTGACACCTGAATTGTTTACTGCGATTGTCGAAATCCCTAAAGGCGGTTCAAGTAAGTACGAACTAGATAAGGAAACAGGGATGCTTAAATTAGATCGCGTTCTTTATACATCAACACATTATCCACAAAACTATGGATTTATTCCCCTTACCTACGCTGATGATAACGATCCACTTGATGTTCTCATCTTATCATCACAACCACTTATTCCCATGACAATCGTTAAATGCATTCCTATTGGGGCTATTAAGATGGTTGATTCGGGTGAAATCGATGAAAAAATCATCGCAATTTGTGAAAATGATCCAACCTATGAGAAGTATCGCTCAATTAATGAGTTGCCAGATCATCTATTCCAAGAAATCCGTCATTTCTTCCAAGTTTATAAAACCTTAGAAGGAAAGCAAACGGTTGTTCATCAGGTTCAAGACCGTGACCGCGCGATTGAGATGATTGAAGCGGCCATCGCCCATTATAAAGTTCACTTTAAAAAAGACTAAGCGAGATATTGTTGACGTTTATGTAGAGCGATTTTCTTAAAGATCGCTCTTTTTGTTTGTTTATAGGCAAACAAAGCCCAATAATACCACAATAGATTGGCGAACTGCGTATAGGCTTCTAGTTTGGCTTTGGGAATGTCTTCACCATAGTAGCGTGATAAAAATGCTTGGCGAACTTCATCGTCGACAAAGTCATTTTCACTGAGAAACGAGACAACATCAAAATCGGGATCGTTGAGTCCACTGTATTCAAAATCGATAAGAAAAAGTCGATTATCTTTGATCAAAATATTACCATTAACTAAATCATTGTGGCAAGGGACTTTATTGGCCTTATTAAAATAATACTTCGCGGTCGAAATCACACCTTTTTCATTAGGCAGGTAAGTTTCTGTTTTACAAGTATCGCGATAAGCTTCCAGACGGCTAAACATATCGAAATCGCTAAATTTCTTTGGTGATAATTGGTGGAATGTTTTGATTAATGTTACTAATTGATCCATGTAGGGGAGATAATTATCGTAATTGAGAAACTTGACGCCACCTAGGTAGTCAACGACGACGAAACCGTCATAAAATGTGTGTTTAGGTGTAATATCAAGTTTAAATAGTAGCTGGCTTGTTTCGATTTCATTGCTAGACGAATGAAAAAAATTCAATTTTTCGTCTTTGGCCTTAATAACGGTAGTATTATTCAAAAGATAGTTAAAGTTTGTAACACCATTTGGCAAAAACTCTAATGTTTTTAACTCAATATTTAACTGCTTGGTGACAAAATCGATGACAGCGTTTTTAATCCGATTATCCATAGGTTAATTATAGTTTAAATCGTTAAAAAGTGATAATATATTGAAGAAAAGGAGAGATTATGCTCAATATTGTTTTATTCCGTCCACTCATTCCGGCTAATACAGGAAATATTATGCGCACAACCATGGCGATCAACGCAAAGTTGCATATCATTGGGCCGCTGCCTTATACCCTAGATGAAAAGAGCCTGAAACGAGCTGGTATGGACTATATTTCTCGTCTTCCCTTTGAATATTATGAGGATTTTGACGCTTTTAATTCGCGCCATCACAATAAAGATATTTATTATGTAACACGTTACGCAAACAAGAGCTATACACACTTTGACTTCAGTGATATTAGTCATGAGTACTATCTCATGTTTGGCTCAGAAGACACTGGCATTCCCCACGATATTCTTAAGTCGCATAAAGAAAAACTCCTGCGTATCCCTATGGTGGCCAACGCTAGAAGTTTAAATTTGTCAAACAGTGTGGCAATTGTGGCCTACGAAGTACTTCGCCAACAGTCCTTTTTCAACTTAAGTGATCATGAAGTTTTAAAAATCGATCCTCTCGAACTCGAAGACTAGAAACGTTTGATTGCGCCGACATAGTCGTTAAGTGCTTGCTCGTCTGCCTTTTGAAAAATCGTTTGTTCATTTTCGAAGATAACACTACCAGGAAATGGACCCTTTTTTATATATTTTTTCTTGGTGAAACTAAAAGTCGCACTAGGAATTTTTGCTAGATAGAGTCCTAATTTTGCCGCAAAGGAAAGCGTCTCCTCATTAGGCTCAGGACTAAAAATGACGATATGAGCACCGGGTTGTCCCTTGATGTGTATAAATGTGTCGTTCTTATTGGCAATCTTAAAGGTCAAATGATCATTTTGTAAGTTGTTTTTACCAAAACCTATTTTTATCCCTTTATAAACAAGGAAATAGGGTTTAAACGTCGGAATTTGATTCTTTTGTAAACGTTTCTTAGCGCCAATCCCCAGTTCAATCTCAACTTCCTTTAGTTCCGTGTCATCGTAGTCCACCATCGATTTTTCTAGCGCTAAGTAGTAATCTAATTCGGCATTTAAGGAGACGATCTGTTCGTTTTTGCTAATGAGTGTTTGGCGACTTTTTTTAGCACGATTAAACCAAAGAGTTGCATTTCTAACGGCATCCAATTCTGGATTAACACTAAATGTATAACCATCGATATTAAGACTGGTAGTGACGATTTCCGGTTGATAAGTTAAAAGCAGTGTTCCATACATATTGGCTTCTTCTGGGCTTGTTAGATTTGATAATTCGGCCTCTATTTTGATTTTCTTTAAACTGAGCCGCTTGATGGCCGCCTTGACATGGCGAAAAAGGAGGAGATGGTTTTCTTTTTTTATATTTATTATGACGTCTTCCAAATAGTTTTCCACTAGTGTTCCCACCTCATAGGGGGTGTTTTCATCAGTGAATGGTGTTGCGATCGCTGGTAGTTTGTAGGGTTGCGAAATGCGAAGAATCCGTGGACCACTAAAGTCTTTACTCGCCTTAAATAGTGTGACAATTTCTTGATTTTCATCGATAACAATTAAATTTGGATGGGCAACAATCAGTTCAAAAAACAGTGTGTAACGTTTGATACTGAGGTTTTCATAATGTTTTTCAATGATAAGTTTAAGTATTTTTTGGCCGGGAATGACAGTCGATGAAATGATGCGTCCCTTTTCAATATGGTGGCGGAAGATAGTTGCTAAATGCGACTCTCTTTCTGACTTAGGTAAACTCAAGCGTGTTGATACAATATCGACAAAAGGGTTGCTATTATTAAGGCTGATGAAAAGACCATTGTTTTTCCGTGACAAATCAAAATAAAAATCATGATTACTGACCACCATAAAACGATTAATAAATTGCCCGACGATTTCACGGTTAATGACCTTGTTTAATTGAATTAGCTTTGCGTAGTTAAAGTTTTTCATGACTGTCCTATTTTACCTTAAAAAAGTTTACTATTGTATGTATAATGTATTATTATATTAAATCTACATATAGAAGCTGGTGAAATTATGAAAAAAGGTTTATTAATCGTGATGAGTGGTCCTTCTGGCGTTGGAAAAGGTGCCATTCGCGAAAAAATTATAAGTGACGCGAGACTCAATCTCGTTTATTCGATTTCGATGACGACAAGAGCACCACGTGGCCAAGAACAAAATGGTAAGGATTATTTCTTTGTTGACGAAGAAACATTCCTCAAAGAAGTTGCCAAAGGTAACTTATTAGAATACGCAAAGTTTGTCGATAATTATTATGGAACGCCCCGTTCATATGTCGAAAAACTTCGTAACGAAGGTAAGAATGTCTTTATAGAAATCGAAGTGAATGGCGCACGTCAAGTAATGGAAAAAATGCGTGGCCACGACGCTTTTTCAATTTTTATATTACCGCCAAGTATTGATGAATTGGAAAACCGAATTCGTGGACGTAAAACAGAAAGCGAAGAGAAGATACAACAAAGATTAGAACGCGCTAAATTGGAAATTTCCCGTAGCGGTGAATATGATTATTGTGTGGTTAATGATGATTTAGATAAAGCCGCTGATGAAATTAAAGCTATTATCTTAAGCCGGATGGTCTAGTAAAGTGGGTGATCAAATTGTATATTGTTGAGGTTCTTGTTCAACACGCAATATTAAATTTAAATCGCCCTTTTTCATATCTTGTTAACGAGCATATAGAGGTCGGTGTTAGGGTGTTAATCTCTTTTAACAATCAAAAAATTGTTGGTTACGTTTTAAGTGTGACACTAACAGAAAAGTCTCAAGAACAATTAAATATAGACATGGGATATGATTTCAAGTTTATTGATGAGATTATCGACTCAAAACCAATTTTGAATAACGAACTTGTTGAACTTTCTGACCAGGTTGCCTCCTTTTACTATGCCTCAAAAATCTCAGTGTTACATGCGATGCTTCCGCCTTCTTTACGGCCTGCAAAGGGGTCGCTGAAGGCTGCAAAAATTGCTTATGAATGGTTTGTGGAAGCCGTTAGGGACGATGCACAACTAGCGTCATTGACAAAGAAACAAAAGGCTGTTTATGACAGTGTAATAAATGTAGGCTTAACTAAAAAAAGCGAATTAAGTAGCAGCGTGACGAAAAAACTAGTAGATTTAGGACTTTTTCGGCTTGTTAAAAAACAAAAAAACCGGTTGAAACTGCCAACTTATGCTGACGTTCAAGCCCCAAAATTAACGCTTGAACAAACAAATGCAGTTAATGCAATTTATTATGGTGATCGTCAAACTTCTTTGCTCGAGGGTGTTACGGGTAGCGGAAAAACTGAAGTCTACTTAAAACTGGCGGAACTGTACTTACAGGCCGGTAAAAATGTCCTCATTTTGGTTCCAGAAATCGCCCTAACACCGATGATGGTTAAATATTTTTTGACACGTTTTGATACGAAGGTAGCTCTCTTTCATAGTGAACTAACACCAAGCGAAAAGTATGATGAATATCGGCGAATCGCAAGTGGTGAAGTCCGGGTTGTTGTTGGGGCACGAAGCGCTATCTTTGTCCCCTTATCAAATCTTGGACTAATTGTGATTGATGAAGAACATAGTGCAACTTATAAACAGGAAACCCCTCCCTATTATCACGCACTCTCCGTTGCAGAAATGCGCGCAAAAACATACAATGCGAAAGTCGTTGTGGGCTCAGCCACACCGAGTCTAGAAACGCGTTCGCGAGCTCTAAAAGGAATTTATGGTTATGTTCAATTGCAACAACGCATCAATAAACAACCACTACCTAACACCCAAATAGTTGACATGTTGAATTATAAGAATGTTTCCAAACAATCAGCATATTTATCAAATGTTCTTGTGAATTCGCTTGAGGAGACCTTGCAAAAAAAGGAACAAGCAATTCTGCTAGTTAATCGTCGTGGTTATGCTAGTTACATTTCCTGCCGTCATTGTGGCTTTGTTGCGCGTTGTCCAGAATGTGGGCTCGGTCTCACTTATCATCGTGGCGAAGACAAGCTTAAATGTAATCATTGTGGCCATGAAGAAGCGATGATTAAAATGTGTCCCGATTGCCAAAGCACCTACTTGCGTAGTAGTGGCTTTGGGACTGAAAGGGCCGTTGAGGCGGTGGCAAAACTATTTCCTTCTGCCCGCATTTTACGGCTTGATAGTGATGTAGCAAAATCACGAAGTAATACGACACGAGTGCTTGGAGATTTTGCAAGACATGAAGCTGATATTTTGATTGGTACACAGATGATTGCTAAAGGTCATGACTTTCCCATGGTCACACTAGTCGGGGTCATCAATGCCGATGCGGGCCTTGTAGTTCCTAGTTATCGGGCAAGCGAAAATACTTTTCAGCTCATTATGCAAGCGGTCGGGCGCTCGGGCCGAGCACATTTATCGGGTCGTGCGATTATCCAAACAACACTGCCAGCTCACTACGCTGTTGTCGATGCAAGTAGGCAAGATTATGACCGATTTTATCAAGCAGAAATGAAGTATCGTCATCTCGCCAAAATGCCGCCCTTTACTTACTTGATACAAATTAATTTAAGTTGTCACGATGAAGACAAACTTGAAGACACAATTATAACTTTAAAATCGACTATTTTGCAGGAACTTGGCTCTGATGTTTCCGTGATTGGACCTTCGATTCCACTGTTTCAAGTTATCAAAAATATGCATGAGCGTAACCTCATTATCAAGCACACTAATTACTTTAGGATCAAGCCAAAGC
>DATESM010000081.1:0-5328 GCA_035270805.1 Bacilli bacterium | reverse complement strand
TAGAAATCACGGTCACCTTCACCCATGACGAGTTCTTGAATGAGATTAATATGGATTGCTAAAGCATCAGCCTTGACCATTTCTATCGCTTTTTTGGCTTCAATCAGGCTAGCATTAGCGGAAACATTGGCAACAATAAAGCCGTGGGGATTCGTGTCACGGGCGATTTTAAAGGTATGACTAAGTTCACTATCCTTCAGTGCAACTGATTGTGAACCTAGAAAAAAGGGAAGATCAAATCTTTTCGCAATCAGCGCTAATTTTTCGTTGATTTTCTTCGTCTTTTCCGTCCCACCTGTCATCGCATTAATATAGATTGGATAAGAAAAACGTCTACCCAAAATACTTGTTGTTAAATCAATGTCCTTTAAAGACAAACGTACAAGCCCTTGGTTAATGAGACTAATACGGTCGAAATCATTAGCAGGTCGCGTGATTTTTTTGGCAAATAAGACGTGTTCGTCTTTACGTTTTTCAGACATCAATATTCTCCTTTAATGGGCTAGCGATTTTAAACTTTATTGGTATAATTCCACCTTGTTTCCAAGCTTTATGCAGTTTCTGTGGGTGCGGTGATAGTGAAAGACCACAGTCACCATAACCGGCCCCACTAATCTTACTAAACCCGCGGCAACTATCACCAATTTTGATTAAGGTATTTAGGATATCCGTATTGAATCCCAGTTCTAAATCAAAGTCTAGTTTATAAAGTAAGGCCTGATAACGACTTATCATCGCCCCTAATTCATCGTTGTTATGATCAAGAATAGCCTGCTTTGCCTTTAAGACAATGGCATTAGCTTTATCAGTAAAAGCAAAGTAGATATCTTCTTTATGAAGCAGTTTAGCTAAATTTGCGTCGGTTGAATACGCACTGCCAGTCCATCCCACTTGGATAGAAAGATGGTCAAAAGGAAGTGGCTCAATTTCTAGTAAGGGCCAATCCTCTTCAATTAACTTGAAGTTACGATGAATATTGCTTTTAACCCAGTCATAGGCATAACGCGTATAGAAAATAACCCCACCGTAGATGACTGAGGCTAAATCACCGCCACTTGATTTTTTACCAATAAGGTATTGGCCCAAAACGGCAATTTTAAATAGGGAGAGATGATTAAACTTTACTTCATGGTAGAGAAGGATACTCTTAAGAATAGCAATGAGGATAGCCGCACTGCTACCGAAACCATATTTTATCCCTTCTTTACTGACCAACTCATTGACAAGGGTTAACCGAAAAGGTTTAGGTTTAATCCCTAAAAATGTTAAATAATTCAGCGCAATTTGTAGGGCTCCCTCCGAGATTTTCAAACTATCGTCCGCGACAAGAACATGCCCATTATCAATAATGAGCGGATAAACTTGCTTTTCATTGACAAGCACAAAGTGTTCACTTGGCTCAATCATCGCTTTGACATACTTATCAATTGTAAAAAGTATGGCACTTTTGCCATCATTGAGTACGTTATACTCCCCGATTAAGTAAAGTTTTCCGGGAACACTAACTGTTAACATGAGCCTCTCCTCCAATATGACACACAAGCGTCTTATAGTCTTTAAGGCGAGCGAGAATGTCTTTGACATACGCCTTCGTTGTTAATAGTTTAACATTAGGACCCGCATCGATGGTGTAAAAGAGTGGATAATCATTCTTAATCTCTTTTAATTTTTCAAGAAATTCATAGGTTGAGGGTAAATAAAAATCATAGCCTGTATCTCTAATTGTCGCATGCAGTAAATCACTACTTTCTTCCATCAAGTGACCTAAACTGATGAGGTTTTTCTCCAAGATTGCTTTTAGCATTGGATCAACCATTCTCATCGAGCGTTCAACAAATGTTTGATAACTGGGGAGTTTCACACTTTTTTTCATCGCCTCACGTGAAGAAATTGCTTTTTGCTCTTCGCTTAACAAAACGACAATAAAGACGAGGTCCTGCCAGTCACTAATAATTTGTGTGGCAACACTCGTCTCATGGGAGTCACCGGGAATCCAAAGTGAAAACCCTCCGTAGATACTACGTGAAGCACTACCTGAACCAAGTCTAGCCAGGGCGGACAAACCCTTTTTATCGAGGTTTAAGTCAAAAAGGTCATTTAAACCAAGGGCAATACTTGCATAAGCACTCGCACTCGAGGCGAGGCCGGCCGCGGTGGGCACATGATTAATTGATTCGATGCGAATAAAGCCTTTACGCTTATAGAGTTTACGGACGAGGTCAAGATAATGTGCGATTTTATCTTGCTCAATTTTTGACGCCTTTTTACCATTTAAAAAAAGCTCATCTGCCTTTAGAGCAGGATCACGTGTCAGTGTTGAATCAGTATATAAATCATCCAGTGTCAGCGCGATACTTGTTTGAAAAGGTAGTTTGAGTTCTTCCTCTTTTTTACCCCAATATTTGAGGAGAGCAATATTGACATTAGCACGCGTTGAAACGCATTTTATTCTATTTTCATTATCCACGAATGTTTTACTCCTCTATCTTCTAACATGTTAACAAATTTTTCACATTTATTAAACTCATCAAAGAGGGCAAACATACAACCACCCTGACCACCACCGGTCAATTTAGCCGCTAGGGCATCATGTTCGTAGCTAAAAGCAATGAGTTGTTCAAGTTCTGGACTTGACACCCCGATTTTTTCCAACTGATTTTGTGCTTCTTTTATATAGAGTGCAAAAGTATAAAGGTCACCGCCTTCTAATTCAGCAAGGGCGAGTTTAGCCAATTCACCAAGATAGTCAATCGCGCTAATCACTTCAATTTCACCGGCCTGTACACGCTGAGCTACAGCCGAGACTGATAGTTTGGTTTGGCTAGCTGTTCCTGTATCAGCGACAACTATAAAAAGAGGGAAAGCAGGTTTAATCCTTGTCGTTGTTCCTGCCTGATACCACAATAAATCTTCACTTAAAACAGCATGCATATCAATCCCACTAGGACGAGTATGATAAATCAGTTCCGACATCTTGATAAATTCAACAATATCTTCGCGGTCGTAGTCAATCATAAAGAATTTAAATAAGGCTTCCGTCATTGCCTTTGCGACGGCGGCGCTTGACCCTAAACCACGACGGCTAAGCATATTTGAAGCAATGACAAAATGCAGGTCTTTTTTTGGTAGTTGATACTTTTCCAGA
This sequence comes from Bacilli bacterium, assembly GCA_035270805.1. Taxonomy (GTDB): domain Bacteria; phylum Bacillota_I; class Bacilli_A; order RFN20; family CAG-826; genus DATESG01. The sequence goes on along the minus strand of DATESM010000081.1, from coordinate 2,183 downwards.
AAAGCCGTTACGAGCACTTGTAGGCCTTCTATTGGGGCGTCTTCACTAAAAAACAAGCCGTGATGATAGTCAGAATCAATGGTGATTTCACCCTTTTGCGCCATGATTTCAACAACAATATTGGCTTGTCTAAAAGGGGCGACAAGCGCACCGTGTTGATAAACAACACTATGTTCGCCAATCAGAATGATTTTTCCATGAGCTTGAGCAGATGCGTGAGTAATCATAAATTATGCAAGTGGTAAGATACCAAAGTTGATGAGATAAAGCGCGGTGTAGAAAGACATGAATAGTATGCCGTGTCCAACGCCAAGACGGTTAAGAAAACCCGCCATTAAGGCAACACCACTAATGAGGACAACGCCTAAGAATCCTGAATCAAGATAGACAAGTAAGAATGCTAAACCTATTAAGAGTGATATAACGGCTTCCTGTGGGATATATTTGAAAACGAGATAAGTGATACGTCCTGCATACTTAAATGCGAGTGTCGCGGCAATCAGGAGGGCGACAATTGCGGCAAAAACAATGACGCCGATAGCCGGACCAAACTGTACTGAATTCAAAAAGTTATAATCTGCATTAAAGAAGGCACCACCAGGACCAGCCGCAGCGGGAGAAATGGCAAAACCAAAGGCGAAAAGTGAAACGATAATTCCTGACATGTAAGTCGCACTGGCGACCCCATTCATGACACTGACTTTGGTTAAAGCTTGCTTTTCTTCATCCTTAATCCGATTGGTCGCAGTTTCGCCTACAAGCATCGTCACGCCCACTGGCGAGAGGAAAAAGAGAAATGAGGAAATAAAGCTTGAAACGATTGTACTAATCGTCGAACCTGACTTCATGGACTGGACAAATTCTTTGCCCCCAAATTTTTGATCTTTTTCGATCACAATTTGTTTGTGACCCTCGACACTTGATTCACTTTTTAGTTTTGGAATCAACATCGTTATCAGTTGAAATAAGAGAGGGCCAGTCGTAATGGCTAGAAAGAAAGGTGTTGCACTAATCGAATTACTTCCCAATCTCGCCGCGTAAACAGTTAAGCCAAAGGGAACAATAGCAATAAGCGAAATAATCTTCTTTTTGCTCATTAAAGCAAGAAAAATGGCCCCGGCCAAAAAGACCCAATGTTGATAGCCATTGACGGCTTGATTAATTGTCGTTCCACTTAAATGCTCGATTAATTTAACGCCACCGACAATCGCAACACCCACTAAAAGACCGATAACCGTGCCGTAAATGGCGCCGCTTGTCATTCTTCTTATCGTGTGTGTGACGAGTCCACGTTCTTTCAGGAAAGTAGAAGATTCAATCATTGGCGTGGCCATCACGCCACCCGGTATGGATGTCAGTGCTGTCGGAATTGAGTCAGTCACATTTAAACTGACCATCGCGCCAATAAAAAATGACAAAACCACGAGGGGGGGTAAATTAAAGGCAAACAGTAATACTGTCGCCGGCACAAGAACGCTCGTTTCGTCTGTTCCTGGAATAATGCCAATAATTAAGTAAATCAAACTGCCCAAAACTGCGAATGCAATAATTTGGACGATTAATACCCACGGCATTATTTACTCACCACATTTCTTTTTGGACGAAAAATGGAACTATTGACTACAAGGGCAACAACGAGTGCCCCAAGTCCAATGAGAAGTCGATAATCCTTTGTCAAATTAATCGTTGCTAATAAGACGATTAGGACGGCGGCGATGTTAACAACAATCGCCACGATAAGATGTAAAAGTGAAACATGTTCGCCCCACATCTTGACGTATTTGTTTTTTTCTTTTGATTCCATTTCAATACCTCAATCAAACAAGTATGAAGTTATTATACTAAATCTATTACTTATAATGAAGAATAATTATGAAGCGACTATTTTATTAGTTTCAGCTTTTAAATCACCAATATTTTCGGTTTTCTAGGAATATTCATATATAATATAGTCTATCTACTGTAGAGGAATAAAACGGGGGTTCTCATGAAAATTGCAATTATTGGCGCGGGTTATGTCGGGCTTTCACTAGCGACACTTTTCAGCGAACACCATGAAGTTGTACTCGTTGATGTGCTCAAAGAAAAAGTCGATCAAATCAATCGTCGTATCTCACCAATTAATGACGAAGTAATCACCCAATATTTTCATAGCAAAACTTTAGATCTTGTCGCGACTCTAG
>DATESM010000080.1:0-8945 GCA_035270805.1 Bacilli bacterium | reverse complement strand
TGACACAAGTGAACATGACTTTGGGAAAAACATCATTCCACAGATTCTTGCAAAAAAGAAAAAAGCCGTTATTTATCGGTTTTCTTCTTATTGGAAAGATGTTGGGACCATCCGAAGTTTATGGGAAGCCAATATGGATTTTATTGATCATATGGATGACAATGAAATGTTCGATTTTGAAAAAAACGGGCGAATTTATGGTGAGGATACGCATAGTGTTCCCCAATACGTTGGTAAACATGCTGTTGTTAAAAATTCGCTGATTAATCAAGGCGCAAATGTCCTTGGTCATGTGCGTCATAGTCTTATCAGCAATGAGGTCTTGATTGAAAAATATACTGAGGTCGTTAACTCAGTCCTCCTGCCTGGAGCGATTGTTCGTAAAGGGGCCCGCGTTTATAATGCAATTGTTGCTAATGATGTAGAAATTGAGGCTGGACGTGTCATCAATGAAAACAGTGATGAGATCGTTTTGGTCTATAAGTAGGAGGCATGAGTATGGCAAAAATATTAGGATATTTAAATCTTCATCAATCGCCTGAACTTGGTCCTTTGACACAAAAAAGAACGATTGCTTCAACTTCGTTTCTCGGCCGATATGCTTTTATGGATATCATGCTTTCAAATTTTACAAATAGTGGGATTGATCGTGTTGGTATTCTAGTCAATCAACATCCACGTTCGATATTAAAGCATTTAGGCTCACGCAATACTTGGAATGTGAACACGAAAATTGGCTTTGAAGTTGTGGCCTACAATGAACAAGGAGTCAAGCGAGGTAGTGGTTACAATACGGATGTGGCTAATTTGATGATGAATAAATGGATTTTCGAGCAAAGTGAAGCAGAATATGTCGTCATTGCCCCCAGTCATTTTATAGCGCCGATTGATTTTCGTCGTGTTATTGATGATCACATTAAAAATAAAGCGGAAATAACGATGGTCTATAAACGGGTTGAAAATGCACGGGACGAATTTATCGATCGTGATACATTGACGATGAATGGTGAAGGCAATGTTATTCACGTTGGTCGCAATCGTGGTGCATTGAATGAGGCAAATATCTCATTAGAAACATTTATCATCAATCGTCAAAAATTTGTCAGCCTCCTCCAAGAGGCCCGTAATATTTCCCCATTCTTTCAACTCGATGATTTACTGGCCTATAAAATTGGCAGTGGTGAACGTGTTCACGCCTATGAGTATGTCGGCTATTTACGTTGCTTTGATAGTTTAAAACATTATTTTGACTATAGTTTTGAGCTGCTTGATATTAAAGTTCGTCGCCAATTATTTAAAGACAACTGGCCAATTTATACGGTCACACACGATACGCCACCCGCTAAATACTGCGATAGTGCCGAGGTTTCTCACTCTTTTATCGCTAATGGCTGTTTAATTGAAGGCCGCGTTCATAGTTCGATTCTTTCACGCAATGTCCATGTCATGCCTGGGTCATCAATTGAACATTCGATTATTTTCACGGATAGTGTAATCGGTCGCAATAAAAAATTAGCCTATACGATTGTCGATAAAGATGCTAAAGTCACACGCGTCACCGAGATTATCGGGCATGAAAATGATATTTCGTATATATCACAGGGAGATGAAGTATGAAAATTTTAATGGTTGCAAGCGAGGGAATCCCATTTTCAAAAACAGGCGGCTTAGCCGATGTTGTTTATAGTCTAAGCAAAGAAGAAGTTAAGTTAGGACAAGAGGTTGCGGTTGTGCTCCCCCTATACGGGGTTAAACTCCGTAGTGATTATGAACTTAAATTTCTTGGTACAGTTTCTGTTCCTTTAGGCTGGCGCCAACAAGTGGCCCGTGTATTCACAGCCTCGGTTGAGGGCATCACTTATTATCTGATTGAAAACGAGTATTACTTTGGTCGCGATGGTATCTATGGCTATTACGATGATACCGAACGTTTTGCTTTTTTCAATATTGCTGTTAGAAATATGATCAGTGAATTTAGTCTCGAATTTGATCTCATTCACCTCCATGATTGGCAGCCTGGTATGTTACCAGTTATTATCCGCGAACAAAACAAGCGTGAAAAGCTATTTAAAAATATCAAATTTGTTTTAACGATACATAACCCTGCCTTTCAGGGAATGTTTGAACCAAGCCTTGTTACTGAATTTTATGATTTACCACTTTCACTTTATGAAAATGGTCAACTTCGTTTTCGTGATAAAGCTTCATCACTTAAAGCCGCGATCATGTATGTCGATCGGATCACAACCGTCTCGCCTACGCACGCTCAAGAGTTATTAACACGGGAAGGTTCAAAAGGCCTCGATGATGTGATGGTGCTCCGTCGTGATATTTTCTCTGGTATTGTTAATGGTATCGATACTGAAGAGTTTGATCCATCACAAGACCCCTTTATATATAAATCATATAATGTGAAGACAAAGAAAAATAAACTAGCCAATAAAATCCAATTAGCTACCGAATTAGGGTTAAAAAATCCTCAGGCGCCACTCTTTGGTATCGTTACACGGCTCACATGGCAAAAAGGAATAGACTTGTTTCTCAGTGGCGCGAGAACTGCGCTCTCTAGAGGGGCCAATGTCGTCGCCCTAGGCAGTGGCGAGTTTGGTCTAGAGCAACAACTAGAAGCCTTAAGACGTGAGTTCCCTGATCAAGTGGCGATTTACATTGGCTATCATAATAAATTGGCTCATCAAATATATGCTGCCGCTGATTTCTTTATGATGCCTTCCCTATTTGAACCATGCGGGATTGGTCAGCTGATAGCAATGCGTTATGGCGCGCTGCCTATTGTGAGACGGACTGGTGGATTAAAGGACACGGTCACGCTCTTTGACGGACATAATCTAGCAGAAGCAACTGGTTATGGTTTTGATGAATATGACACTTATTGGATGAACTTGACGGTTAACTATGCACTTGAAAATTATGCCCAGGAGGCGATTCATCAACGCCTAGTAGAAAATGCGATGAAGTATGACGTATCATGGCTGAAAAGTGCTAAAGCCTATTTGACTCTATTCAAATCAATCAAATAATCTATTTTAAAAGGTATTAATTCGCGAAATTATTACCTTTTTTTATTATTTTATGATAAGAATAATCTTGTAGTAACAAAGGGGGAGTGTTATGGAAGCAATTATTCGCGTCAATCAGCTCATCAAACGCTACGGGAACATTACAGCGGTAGATGGCATAAATTTACTTGTTAAAAAGGGAAGCCTACTCGCCTTCGTTGGTCCTAATGGCGCTGGCAAATCGACGACCATACATATGTTAACAACTTATTTAAAGCCAGACGGTGGTCAGATTGAAGTTGATGGATACATGATTGGCAGCCAAGATGATGAGATTAAACATCAAATAGGGATTGTTTTTCAAGATAGTGTGCTTGATGCCCTGTTAACGGTTGAAGAGAATCTACGTATACGGGGTGGATTATACGGCCTTAGTAAGGATCAACTTAATCAGGCGATTGCCCATGTTCTAAAAGTGACAGATGTCCGCGATTTAGCTAAACGTAGATATGGCGATCTTTCTGGCGGACAAAAACGGAGAGTCGATATCGCTCGCGCGCTCATTCACGAGCCCAAGGTCCTCTTTCTTGATGAGCCCACAACAGGGTTAGATCCGCAAACTCGTCTCCTGGTATGGGACACGATTGAAACGCTGCAAAAAGATAAAGGTATGACAGTTTTTCTCACCACTCACTACATGGAAGAGGCGGCAAAAGCTGATTATGTTTACGTCATTGATAAAGGAAAAATTGTTGCCGAGGGTAGTCCAAATGAACTCAAAGACAAATACTCGTCCGATACATTACAAATTAAACCCTATGATAAGAAGTATTTTACTGATATCCTTCTCCATGATGAAATCCACTTCAAAATCCAAGCTGACACTTTTATAATTACGCTCAATGAGGGATGGGAAGCTGAACCAATTTTAAAGAAATATCGTCCATTTATTGCCAGTTTTCAAGTTTTAAATGGCACGATGGATGACGCTTTCGTTGCAATTACGGGAAGGGAGTTACGTGACCTATGATATGGACATTAGCTTTGCGACAATTAAAACTATATTTTCGCGATAAAGTCTCTGTGTTTTTCTCGCTTTTAAGTGTGATGATTATCATTGGACTTTATGTACTCTTTCTTGGAGACATTGTCAGTAGCGGACAAGGTCAAGACTATCGAACGATGATGGATCAATGGATTATGTCAGGGGTGATTGCCGTCGGTGGTTTTACAACTACGCTCGGAGCCTTTGGTATTCTTGTTGACGATAAGACTAAGAAAATAGACCGAGATTTTATTGTCGCGCCGATAAAACCGACCGTGCGTGTACTTGCTTATTTACTAAGCGCACTGATTATTGGGACACTGATGAGTCTAGTCACACTGGTCTTTGCGCAAATTTATATTCTCGTTTATGGTGGACCCTTGCTAACACTACTCGAATTAGTGATGGTTTTTGCGCTCATCATTCTCAATGTGCTGACCTCAAGTTCAATCGTATTTTTATTGATTATCTTTATTAAGACCGCAACGACGTTTTCAACAGTTTCAACCATCGTTGGCACCATTATTGGTTTTGTGATGGGAATCTATGTCCCGATTGGCAACTTACCAGGCGCTGTCCAAACCGTGATTAAATTTTTTCCCACCTCTCATGCCGCTGTCTTGTTTCGAACTGTCATGATGGAACGTTCACTCGATCAAGTATTTTTGAATGCCCCAAGTGGAGAGCGTGCTAGTGTTGAGGCACTTTTAGGGGTTAGATACTTTGTTAATGGTCAGGTAATGCCACTTTACGCGCATATTCTCATTCTGGCGGGGACGATGATTATATTCTTCTCGGCCGCAGTTCTTGTCTTGCGTTACAAAAAGCAAAAATGACCCTTGGTGTACTTTAAGTTGTTGTATAAACGAAAAATTATGTTAAACTAAATGTGCTTAGAACTGACTAAGTAGACCTTACTTATTATGAGTGACTGTTGATAGTGAAAAAACAGAATAAGAATCTACATCTCATCAGTTTGTTAATAAGACCGTTGTTCGCGTTAAGAACAAATAAGACACACATGTGTGAATTAAGGTGGTACCGCGAAGACTTCGCCCTTAGGTAGCACCTTTTATTTTTGGAGGAAAAAATATGGGTTATAACTTTAGTCAACTTGAAAGAAAGTGGCAAAAATTTTGGGAAGTCAATCAAACTTTCAAAACAGATGTTTATGATTTTAGCAAACCAAAATATTATGTTTTAGATATGTTTCCTTATCCCTCGGGACAGGGTCTACACGTCGGCCATGTCGAGGGTTATACTGCGACCGATATTGTCGCGCGGATGAAACGAGCGCAAGGATTTAATGTATTACATCCAATTGGTTATGATGCTTTTGGCTTACCAGCCGAACAATATGCAATCAAGACTAACAATCATCCTTCAATTTTTACCAATCAAAATATCAATACATTTAGAGCTCAACTTAAAGAAATGGGATTCAGCTATGATTATGATCGTGAAATCTCAACCGCTGATCCTAGTTACTATAAGTGGACACAATATATTTTTGTTAAACTTTTTGAAAACGATTTAGCCTATATGGATTATATTCCTGTCAATTTTTGTCCTGAACTCGGTACTGTCCTCGCCAATGAAGAAGTTGTCGACGGACTAAGTGAGGTCGGTGGTTTTCCTGTTATTCGTAAACCTATGCGACAATGGCAGTTGAGAATTACGGCTTATGCTGAGAAGTTACTTGAAGGTCTTGATACCTTAGACTGGCCAAATTCTACCCTTGATATGCAAAGAAACTGGATTGGCAAGAGTGAAGGTGCACAAATTATATTTAAAGTAAAAGATCATGAAGAAACATTCAAAGTCTTTACCACACGTGCCGATACCCTTTTTGGTTGTACTTATACTTGCTTAGCCCCTGAACATGAACTAGTTGACAAAATTACGACACCAGCCCAAAAGGCGGCTGTCAAAGCTTATCAAGAAAAAGTGGCGCGCAAAAGTGATATGGAACGGACTGAACTTAATAAAGATAAGGATGGCGTTTTTACAGGCGCTTACGCCATTAACCCAATCAATCATCAAGCCGTCCCCATTTTTATCGCCGATTACGTGCTTGTCAATTATGGTGACGGCGCAGTCATGGCGGTTCCAGCCCATGATCAAAGGGATTTTGAATTTGCAAAAAAACACGGCTTAGATATACGCCAAGTGCTCGAAGGTGATGTGAGCGAAGCGGCGATGGTTGACGACGGTAAACATATTAATTCCGACTTCATCAATGGCTTAAACATCGCTGATGCCAAGGAAGCGATTATCAAACGTTTAGCCTCCGAGGGAGCAGGAAGTAAAACAATCAATTACAAATTAAGAGATTGGCTTTTTTCACGCCAAAGATATTGGGGTGAGCCAATGCCAATTTATACACTCGAAGGTCGTGAGGAATTTAAGGCAGTTGATTTTGCTGATTTACCCCTTATCCTACCTGAACTCGAACAGTATAAACCAAGTGGGACAGGCGAGTCTCCACTCGTGCTAGCCACCGATTGGATTAGAACGGAATATCAGGGACAAAGAATTGTTCGTGAATCGAACACCATGCCGCAATGGGCGGGGTCATGCTGGTATTATCTTCGCTATTTAGACCCCAAAAACGAACACGCCATTGCCGATAAAAAACTACTCGAGCACTGGTTACCTGTCGACCTCTATATTGGGGGGGCAGAACATGCGGTTCTTCATTTACTCTATGCCCGGTTCTGGCATAAATTTCTCTATGACATTGGCGAAGTCCCGACGAGAGAACCGTTTAAAAAGTTATTCCATCAAGGAATGATTTTGGGCGAAAATGGTGAGAAGATGTCTAAATCAAGGGGCAATGTCGTTAATCCCGATGACATTATTCGCCAATATGGTGTGGACGCCCTTCGTTTATATGAAATGTTTATGGGACCGCTTGAGGCAAGTCTTCCTTGGTCTAACAGTGGACTTGATGGGGCTTTAAGATTCCTCAATCGTGTTGAAAGAGTTTATAGTGAACAATTTAGTAATATTAGCGATGACAATTCAGGTGAGTTAGACTATGTTTTCCACTATACAGTCAAGAAAGTGACAGAAGATTACGATAATTTGAAGTTTAACACTGCGATTTCACAGATGATGATTTTTGTTAATGAACTCTATAAAGCCAAGACAATCTATCGTCCTTATCTTGTTGATTTCATCAAACTACTAGCGCCGATATGTCCGCATTTAAGTGAGGAAATTTTCCAAAGATTAGGCTTTGAAGGTGGCATTAGCTTTGCTACCTGGCCAACATACGAAGAAAAATACTTAGCCAAAAATATGGTCAATATAGCGGTTCAAGTTAATGGTAAACTACGTGCAACCATGGAAGTTGATCGCGATACTAATCAAAAACTATTAGAAGAAAAGGCACTATTATTAGACGCAATTGGGCGTCATATCGAAGGAAAGACTATTAAAAAAATAATCGTTGTCCCTAATAAAATCGTCAACATTGTTGCTGTCTAGAGTATCTTTCTTCTTATTCAAATTAAAAAGTAATAAAATAAAGTTGCACGATACTTGCAAAAGCAAGATTGTAGCGGAGGATTTATGAAAATTACAGCTGATGTAGGTAATACTACAATTGCATTTGGATTTTTTGATGAGGGAAATCTAAAACGCGTTTTAATGATTGACACGGATAGCAAACGGACTTTTGATCAATATCTTGTCAATGTCTCTCATCTACTAGAACATGAGTCATTAAAGAATATTACGGTTGAAGATGCCATCATTTCAAGTGTGGTTCCAATCGAAACAAAAAAAGTTTCTCGGCTTATTCACACACTGTTCGGTGTCGATCCGCTGATTGTAGGACCTGGGATTAAAACCGGTCTTGCTCTCAAGGTTGATAATCCTAATGAAGTTGGGGCAGATCTTGTTTCCGTCAGTGTTGGGGCGCTGTCTTTTTATACGGCCCCTTTTCTTATTGTTGACTTAGGAACGGTCAACAAATTTATTTTAATTGATGATAAGAAGCAATTTGCTGGTGTCAGTTTTACACCAGGGATGATGATGAGTAAGGATGCCCTCGATAAAAATACGGCGCTTCTGATGCAAGTGTCGCTAGAAAAACCCGCACAAATTATGGGGAAAAATACCAAAGATGCCCTCAATAGCGGCCTTGTCTACGGCACCATTGCTCAAATACGTGGAATGATTAATATGATTAGTGAAGAAGTAGGCACTAAACTACCGATGATTTTGACTGGTGGGAACGCCTCTTATGTTAGCGAGGATCTTGTCGGTGATACAAGCCATGTCACAATTTATAACAACTTTCTCATTCACTTCGGACTCTTTGAAATATTGAACAAAAACACGAGAAAATCTTTATGAAAAATAATAGAATTCGTCTGATGGCCATTGATGCCATGTTTATCGCACTCATTGCGATTTTTGCCTTTACTCCATTCCTTGGTTTTATCACATTAGGTCCGGTCTCGTTTACGACCATCCCTATCCTTGTTTTTATCGGCGCCTATATTTTTGGCTGGAAGAGGGGGCTTATTTATGGGATTGCCTTTGGTTTATTCTCGCTTTTTAAGGCACTAACTGTACCTGGTACATTTGATTACTTTTTTATTAACCCACTTATTTCCGTTTTACCGCGCGCCGTATTTGGATTTGTCGCGGGCTTATTAGGTGGTTTTATAAAGTCACTGCCATTAGAGTTTTCAGCCTGGCTAATTTTTGTCTATATATTTGTTGTCTCCTTTTTACACTCTGTTTCGGTCATTGGAATGCTTGGCTTCCTGCATCCAGAAACATGGACAATTGTCGCACCAATTCTAGGCTCTGGTGCTCTGATTGAGGCAGGTAGTTACTCAATGATTGTTCCTCTTGTGGTCACAGCC
>DATESM010000079.1:0-5250 GCA_035270805.1 Bacilli bacterium | reverse complement strand
GTAAAAAAAGGCCCTATGATACGGGCCTATTTGTCAGTTGTTTCTATTCGTCAAAGTCAGATAAATCTAAGTCAGCAAAGGGGTTATTTGTCGTGGTACGGGCTTGATAGAATTCATCCTCCGTTTGAACATCGAAGGATTCATCACCCGATGGCAGTGTGGCCCCCGGTTTAACAACTCGTAAGGGAATATGCGCAAGAATCAATCCAAAAATATATTCATCAAGGTTAATGATTGGACCTTTTTCAAAGAAAACGTCTTCCCCATCTTCATCATGTGTTGTCGAGAAATAGATTGTATCTTCAAAGTCTAAAGGCTGATCAAACCAAGCAAGGGTATAGGCGCATTCTAGTGTTAGGACTGCATGGACAGTGACATCAACACGGAAAAGGTTGCCTTGCAGGGTTGTGAGCGATTTCACGTGCAATTTATCGATGGCTTTAAGCGAGACATTGGCGCTGAGATTGACATCTGCCAAGTAAACGTCTTCTTCAAGCACTAAGGCTTGTCTTAACGCAAGACTTGTATTAATTTTCATTGTTAACCTCTTAACCTGACCGCAAACTTGCGATCAAGCATTGTTTTAATTTTTTCTTCAAGGGCCTTAATCTCGGCATCTGTTAACGTTTTACTTTCATCTTGATAGGTAATTTTTAAGGCGACTGATTTAGTTTCGGCCGCTAAATGTTCACCTCTATAGATGTCAAATACTTGCACGTCTTTAATCAATTTACGATCAATTTTGCGAATTTCATCAATGATGACTTTGATAGCGATTTCTTCACCAACAACGAGGGATAAATCGCGGCTGACACTCGGATATTGAGAGATAGCACTCATGCGACTCATGCTGACTTTTAAATCAAAAACGGCGCTGAGATTGAGTTCAAGCCCGACCACAGCGGTCTTGTTGAAATTTCGAGCATTCAGTACTTTTGGATGCAATTCACCAAACACGGCGATTACTTTTTTGTTGATCAGAACTTTGGCGGATCTACCAGGATGGAATTCAGTTCCGCCTAGATCAAATCCTTCAATTGAATAGCGACTTTCTTTGATGTCTAGTAAGGAAAATAGTGATTCAACTAAGCCTTTTAAATCGTAAAAATCATAGGGCCTTTTAACAAGAAGTCCCCGTTGAGATTTATCACCGACAAGGATGATTGATAAGTGTTTTTCTTGTCCTTCTTCACTATAAACCTCGCTTGTTTCAAACAAGCCAAAGTTGGATTGTTGTCGGGCATAATTATATTGAGCAACACTTAAAAGTGAACCCAGTAAATTGAGTCTTAAAAATTGGTGCTCTGGTGTCATTGGGTGCGCTAATGAAATCGCTTTTCCTTGATGGGTGTAAGCGAAGGTATCGACTTCTTCTTGACTGACCAGAGTGTAAGTTAAGGTTTCAAATAAACCGCGGCTTTGCAAAAATTTACGGACATCATTATTCTTGCTTTGCATTTCTGAATACCCTCCAGCCGTGCTTGGCAAGACAGGCAGTTCGCTTTTGACATTATAGAAGCCAAGAACACGAATGAGTTCTTCAGCTAAATCAGCTTTACCAGTGATGTCGATCCGCCAAGGTGGCACAACGACAAACAACACTTCATTTCGGACTGTTACCCGCATATAGAGACGTTCAAAGGTGTTAACAATCGTTTGACAACTGAATTCAGTCCCCAATAAATTATTAAGGTATTGTGTGGATAATTCAATTATTGTTTGATTATGGTCAAGGTGATCATCATTGACAATATTGCTTTGGTCACTTGCGCCACAAACTGTGGCGACTAGGCTTGCTGCAAAATTGAGGACATCCTCAGTTTGATGGGGATTTATGCCCTTTGCAAAGCGTTGTGAGGCCTCACTTGTCAGGTTTAAGCGTGTAGAAGTCGTCCGAATTGAAGACCGCTCAAAATAAGCTGCTTCGATTGCAATATTGACAGTGTCATCGTTAACGGAACTACTAGCACCACCTAAAACACCGGCTATGCCAACCACTTCGTTGCCCGTCATGACAACAAGATCACCTTTTTCAAGGCGGTACGTTTTATCATCAAGACCAACAAAATCAGTTTCAATATCATCGCGCACACTAAACTCGGTTGAGGATAACAAATCTAAGTCATACATATGGAGCGGTTGACCAGTCAATAACATCACGTAGTTACCTATATCAACGATATTATTAATTGAACGTTGTCCAAGTGCAACAAGCCGATTGACAAGCCACTTTGGTGAAGGTCCTACTTTGATGTCGTGAATTTCTTTTAGGGCAAACTGTGGACATTTAGAGCTCATTGTTTTGACACTAACTTTCGCCTTTTTGCTTGCGATTCCTTCAAATTGAGGAATGACAACTTTTCTTTCAAACAAAGCACCAAGCTCACGGGCGAGATTAAACAAAGCGAGAACATCACTGCGATTAGCAAGAGGTTTAATATCAAAGACTGTATCATCAAGGTCGAGATAAGCTAAAACATCCTCATCACCGACCACTGCATCATCATCAAGGAGAGCGATACCAGCAATATCATCCTCGCTGAGATACTTTTCACTGACACCAAGCTCAAGAAGAGAACAGCACATGCCATTACTTTCGTGACCGTGGATAGTCGTTTTTTTAATCGTGATATCTTTCAGAACTGCCCCTTCACGCGCGACAATTACTTTAGCATTTTCTTTCACATTTGGGGCGCCGCATATGATTTGGTTGGTGCCGAATTTATCGCCGAGATCGACCTCTAGTAAGTGGAGATGGTCACTGCCTGCTACAGCGTGAACTTTCTTGATTTGTCCAATCACTAAGGATGAGCCAACGGCTAAGGGAGCAAAATCTTCGACTTCAATGCCGGCGAAGGTTAAAGTATGTGCAATTTGATCATCGCTGATATCGTGTAAATCGACATATTGACTTAAAATTTTTCTTGATACTAACATAACGATTACCTACTTCCGGGAAAATTGCTTTAAAAAGCGAATATCATTTTGATAAATACGACGTATATCATCTATTTTATAACGTAGCATTGCGACACGTTCGATTCCGATTCCAAAGGCAAAGCCTGTAAATGTTTCGGGATCAAAACCATTCATGCTCAGCACATTTGGATTGACCATTCCGCCCCCCAAAATTTCAATCCAGCCTGTACCTTTACAGGTTGAACAACCTTTGCCTTGACATTCATGGCAAGAAACATCAACTTCAACACTCGGTTCCGTGAATGGAAAATAAGAACTACGAAGACGTGTTTTACGTTCTTCGCCAAACATTTTCTTAATAAATAAATCTAGTGTAGCGTGGAGATGACCGACATTGATATTACGACCGACCAATAAACCTTCGACCTGACCAAATTGATGTGAATGCGTCATATCATCATCATCGCGACGATAGACTTTTCCAGGACAAATAATTTTTATTGTTTCGTTTAACTTGCTTTGACTTTGCATGACCCGTGCTTGTACAGGCGATGTATGTGTGCGCATGAGACGATTAGCATCAATATAAAAGCTATCTTGCATATCGCGAGCAGGATGATCTTTTGGGATGTTTAACAGCGTGAAGTTAAATTCATCTGTTTCAACTTCTGGCCCTTCACTCACTTTATAACCCATCTCAATGAAAATTTGTTCAATTTCATCTTTGATAATCCAGAAGGGGTTTTTGAACCCCCATTCTTCTTGGCTACCTGGGAGTGTGATATCAATCGTTTCAGCAAGAAGTTTGGCGTTTAGGGCTTTTTCTTCTAAGCCTTGTTGACGAAGTAAAAAGGCTAGTGTCAATTCATCGCGCAAAGCATTGACTGCTTCGCCATAAGCTTTCTTATCCTCACTGGCGATATTTCTAATTTCGCCAAGTAAGAGACTCACTTTTCCCTTTTTGCTTAAGTACGCATTACGTACTTCGTTCAATGCTTCGAGTGTTGACGCAGTATTAATGCTGTTCAATACTTCTGCTTGTAATGTTGTAAAATCAATTTTTGCCATATTTACCTCCATAAAAATAAAAAAGTCTTCCATAAGGAACGACTCTTGCCGTGGTACCATCCTAATTCGTGTGACGCACTTAATTATGGTTTTAACGTAACCACCGGGTCATCAACCAGCTCCAAGGTGAATTCACTATTGCTAACGCGAATGGTTACACTATTCATTCGTCCCTATTCGTTAGTGAAGATAGCTACTACTCCTCTTCATTGCAACATTATTATATCATAGAGATTATAAATAAAGTCGATAATTTATTGTTCTTCATGTGTCTTGAGATTGTAGTGATGATGCATAATGATTGAAGCAGCAACGCCGGCATTCAGTGATTCAATCTGATGATTCATGTCGATTCTTAAACGTTGATCTGCTTTTGCCAAAATCTCAGGTGATACACCACGTGCTTCATTACCGATCACAAGCATGATTTTATCGGTCTTACCCAAAGTTGTTAGCGGTTTAGCCTCTTCGAGTGTCGTCACAACTAAAGTATAGCCTTCTGATTTTGCTTGTTGATAAAGGCCGTTAAAATCTTGCAAGATTAAATGAAGAGCGAAATGGGCCCCTTGCCCACTGGTGATGACTTTTTCATGATAAAAATTGACACTATTTTGGCTTGCGACAACATTGATAAAGCCAAAAGCAAGGGCACTGCGCATCATTGTTCCCATATTGCCTGGATCGCGGAGATCATCGAGAAAGAGAATCGGTTTAGAAAAATCTAATTGCGATTTCATCTTTTTGCACAAACCAAAAATACCAGGAGTCGTCTTCATTTCGCTTAGTTTGTCTGCAATGCTGGGATGAATGACATAATGGTCAACATCAGGGTAAAGTGTGGTTTCTGTTATCCCGATGTAGGCGAGTAGGTGATGATTAAGTGCTGCCATCTCAACAAGATGCGCCCCTTCAACAATAAAAATTTCTGCTTGTTTATCTTTACGGAGATCAAGCCAAGTTTTCACCGTTGGATTTTGACGACTAGTGATTGTGTAGGTTTGCATAATTGCCTCGTTTCAAGTTTCTAGCGAGCTCTTTGTAGTTTGGAATATATTGGGTTACCAGCCGATAAAAATCAGCTTGGTGACCACCGATAAAATAGTGCGCCAATTCATGAACGACAATGGCGTCAATGATATCAGGATGATAGTGTAGTAGCGATAAGTTGTAAGTAATGGTTCGCGTGTGAAGCGAATTGGTTCCCCATCGCGTTTTCATCAATCGGACGCGAACTTTATGATGAATAGGGATTGTCATTAACCG
>DATESM010000078.1:0-3178 GCA_035270805.1 Bacilli bacterium | reverse complement strand
ATATCAAAGATATCACGAATCGTGTCAAAAAAAGTGATCTTGTTCTCATTGATGAACTCGGTACAGGAACGGACCCAGTTGAAGGGGAAGCGTTGGCATTAGCCTTGTTAGATTTTTTGAAAGAAAAAGGCGCAATTGCGGTCATATCCTCTCATTTTTCTAAGTTAAAAACTTATGCATTTTCAACGGCTGGGGTCGTCAATGCCAGTATGCTTTTTGATGAAAAAGCACTGAAACCACTGTATATATTCAAGCAAGGTCTACCCGGAAAAAGTTATGGCCTCAGCGTGGCAACTAAACATGGGCTCGACGCGGGCATTATTCAAAGTGCGCAATCCTACATGGAAGGGGCGGGAAATCTCAAGATTGAAGAAACGCTATCACGCCTTAATGAAGAAGTAGAGAAGAGTGAAAAAGAGAACGTCTATCTCGCCGGTAAACAAAAAGAATTAGAGAAATTAGTCAAAGAAAATGAAAATTTACGCCATCGTCTTAGTGCTAAAATGGCAACGATTGATAGAGATTATCATGAAGAAATTGGCGTCAGGAAACTAGAAGTTGAACGTGAACTTGATTTATTGTTAAAACGTGCCTACCAAGGTGATTTGAAGCCACACGAATTAATCGAACTCAAGGCTCATTTAAAAGATGAAACGGTGGCAGAAGAGACGCAAGAAGAAAATGACACACATCATGAGCCTATTAGTGTGGGTGACTATGTCCATCTAGAGACATTGGGCAGTGATGCTAAAGTCATCAAGATCAGTGGCAAACGAGTAGAAGTACAACTGACGAGTGGATTACCCGTTAAAACAAAATTAGACCAACTCACAAAAATCAGCAAAGCCAATGTTGAACGTCCGAAAAAACAGACAGTCGTTGAGACGCAACTGATTGACACGACGCCAGTTAAAATGGAGTTGAATCTCATTGGTTTGCGCGTCGATGAAGCACTGGGCGAACTATCACGCTACCTTGATCGCTGTTTAACCAAGCGTTTTGGCAGTGTCCGTATCATCCATGGCTTTGGAAGTGGCGCTCTTCGTAAAGCTGTTCATGACTATTTAAAAGGCCAAAGTTATGTTAAAACCTTTTATATGGCCGGCCCAACAGATGGGGCTGGTGGCGCAACAATCGTTGAGTTAAAATAATGAAACTAACTGTAATTATTGAACAAAAGATTAATCTTTTACCAGATTTACCTGGTGTTTATTTGATGTTTGATGAACATGGTAAGATCATTTATGTTGGTAAAGCAAAGAATCTGAAAAACCGTGTATCGCAGTATTTTCTTCGTCCACAGACTGGCAAAGTGCTAGCTATGGTTAGACGAATCGTCGATTTTGATACCATCATCACCGCCAGTGAGAAGGAAGCTCTCATCCTTGAGTTAAACTTGATTCAAACGCATTACCCGCGTTATAACATCATGCTGAAGGACGACAGCCACTATCCTTACATCGCCATCAACAAAAAAGGTGACCCTAGTGTGAAAATTGCCCGTAAAGCCAATGATAAACGTTATAGCTACTTTGGACCATATCCTAATTCAAGCGCGGCCTATGAAGTGGTCACTCTCATCAATCGTCTCTTTAAAACACGTAAATGCCCGCCAAGTCAAAAAGGCCCCTGTCTTTATTATCATCTTGGTCAATGTGCGGGATATTGTTTTAAAAGTGTCAGTGAAGAAGAAAAGCAAACAATCCGCCAAGACGTAGCAAATTTTCTCAAAGGCGACAATAAAGAATTAATCCGTGAATATGACATAAAAATCAAGCAAGCGGTTGAAACACTGAAGTTTGAAGAGGCTAAAGAATATAAACAAATCGCCGATGCACTTCGCCATGTTTTTAGCCATCAAACAAGCGAAATGAAAGATAAACTCGACCGTGATGTTTTCGCTTTTGCGCAAAAAGATGGTTATCTTGGTCTTAGTGTCATGCTCTATCGCCAAGGCAAGCTATTAGGCAAAGAATTTTACGTTGTCCCTTCATTTGATAGTGAAGAAGATTTAATTTCAAATCTTATTTTGCAGTATTACGAAAATAAGATTGTTCCTAAACAAATTCTTATCGGTAATGCAGCGGTCGCCAATGCCTTAAAATTAGTGCTCGATGCGACAATTATCGTCCCTAGTCGTGGCAAGAATTTATCGCTCATAAAAAATGCACAAACCAATACTTTTGATGATCTCAATGCCCACTTTTATACACGCCGTGTTGATAAGGATGATGAATTGTTACTGGAGTTAAGCAGCAAATTATCGATTGACTACCCCACACAAATTGATTTATTTGATAATGCTCACCTTCAAGGCAGTGATGCCATCGGTGTCATGGTGTGTTTTATTAATGGCGTCGCTAACAAGAAATTGTATCGTAAATACAATATTGCTCAAGAAAATGCAGGCGACGATTATGGGGCACTAAAAGAAGCACTCACGCGTCACTATACAAAAAAATTGAGTGAAAACACCCAAATCCCAGATTTGCTGATTGTTGACGGTGGCTTGGGTCAATTAAATGTGGCCAAAACAGTCAAGGCAACGTTAGGTTTACCTATTGCTCTAGCGGGTTTATTTAAAAACGATAAGCACCAAACGAAAGGACTTTTGAATGAAGACGGACAACTTGTCGAACTTGACACGAAGTCTGGACTATTTTTCCTTTTGATGCGAATGCAAGAAGAAGTTCACCGTTTTGCGATATCTTCGCATCGCTATAAAAGAAGGAAAGGTGTTTTTCGCTCGGTGCTTGATGATATTAAGGGGCTCGGACCTAAGCGTAGACAGATTTTAAGTAAGAATTATCCTGATATCAATGACTTAAAACGGGCCTCGATTGAAGAATTAAGTCAACTTGTTCCTCAAGACATCGCCCAAGCGATAAAAAATAAAATCGAAGGACAATAAAAATTACATTTAGAGTAGAAATCTGTGTCCATTTAATATATCATTATAACGATGTCCCAGTAGCTCAGCCGGATAGAGCAACAGCCTTCTAAGCTGTGGGTCGGGCGTTCGAGTCGCTCCTGGGACGCCATCTTGATATTTATTAATGCTGCCTAAAAAGGGCAGCATTTTTATTTTTATACCACCGATTATGATTTATTTAATTTATACCTCAATTATAGACTAAAGATTCATATTTGTAGTTAGACCAGTGGCGTACAAATGTAA
>DATESM010000077.1:0-25404 GCA_035270805.1 Bacilli bacterium | reverse complement strand
TTCAAGTCCATGTACAGGCATCTTTTGAGGTTTACCCATTCCCGTAATCCCGTTATGCGAAAAGCTATTAGCTAACATAATATTAGCTCTTGCTTCTTCGTCTTGTGGGTTATCGATTAAGCGATAGGCGTTCTCAATCACGTTTCTTAACACTCCCTCGGCAAGGGCATCACTTAATAGCGCGGGACTACTTTCATTAAAATAGCGTTCCAGTGTGTGCATCATAATATCAACAATGCCAACAGCGGTTTGAAAAGGAGATAACGTTAGGGTATAACGGGGATTTTCGATTGCAAATAGTGGGCGAATAAGTTGAGAATTAAATCCTTGTTTAAAGTCATTTTGACTATCACTAATTACCGCACTAGTTGACATTTCACTTCCAGCCGCGCTGTGGGTTAAGATGACACCAAGCGGCAAGGCATTCTTCGCTTCAGTCTTGTGTGCATTAAAATCAAGCGGATCGCCATCATAATAATAAGCCACACTCACAACTTTGGCGACGTCAATAACAGAGCCGCCACCAATGGCAAGAATAAAATCGATTTTCTCTTTTTTGGCAATCGCTAGGGCTTCTCTGACAAATTTGATTTCAGGATTAGGCGTGATGCCTTTATAAATATGATACTTAATGCCATTTTTATTGAGTTTTTGTTCAACCAGAGACAAAAGTCCACTTTTAATTAAACTGTGCTCTCCACCAAAGATGAGAATGTTTTTAAATCCATAGTTTTTGACGATTTCACCGATTTTTTTCTCTTCATCGATGCCAAAATAGAGTTTTGTCGATAAATGTAATGTGAAATTATGCATACTTTTCTCCTTTTTTGATTGCGTTTTCGATGTAGTCGGGAAAATACGTCTTGGCGCGCTTGACGATAACTTCAACCGGCTCTTGTTGTGGGTCACGTAGCCAAAGAATAATCATATTGGCAAACCCCGCACCGTAAAAACTTGCCAAAAATTTGGCATCTTCAAGCGCTAAGACTTTGTTTACATCAAGCGCAGCAATATGCTTGAGTTCAATATTGTAAAAGGTATTAAAAAAGAACTCAATTAACAAATCTTTACCTGCACTTTGCGCTGTGTTTTGTATTAAGTTGTAATTATCTTCTACATAATTGAAGACATGTTGTAGGGACACAGAAAAATCCTTTTCATCTTCCAAATTTGGTATTTTTTCATTGAGAAAAACCCAAGTGAGCAGATCATAAGTGTTACGGAAATGATAATAAAAGGATTGACGGTTAATCCCACACATCTTAGCTAGACGCATCACACTAATGTCATCCAGTGCAACAGTTGCCATGAGTCTTTTGAGAGCATCCGCTAGTCTTTCTTCGGTCCTCATTGCCTCTCCTTTGCAAGCGAGAGAGCGATTTCCGCCCCAAGTCTTGCATTGTTAAGAATGAGTTGTGTATTAGCCTCGAGTGAATCTCCACCCGATAGTTCAACAATCTTTTTAAGCAGGAAAGGTGTTTCTTCCTTGCCTTTAATCCCTTGAACTTTCGCTTCAGCGAGGGCTTGTTTAATCCATTCTTCCATTATATCTGCATCAATACTATCATCTTCCGGTAGTGGGTTAGTGACGAGTACAGATTGTCTTAACTGCATTTCCGATTGGCAGACAAAAAGTCGCGCAATTTCCTTTGGTGTATCTAATCGAATAGGCACATCAATCCGGCTAGTCCGTGTATAAAAAAGTGGTAACTTGTTCGTTTGATAGCCAACAAGCGGCACCCCTTGTGTTTCTAAATACTCAATCGTTTTATCAACATCCAAAATCGCTTTAGGCCCGGCACAAACAACAATCATCCGTGTCTTACTGAGTTCTTCTAAATCATTGGAGATATCAAAACTATTTTCTCCACCACGATGAACGCCACCAATGCCGCCGGTGACAAAGACGTCAATTCCTGCCATCTTAGCGCATATCATTGTCGCCGCTACTGTTGTTGATCCCCATAGACCTTGAGATGTGACATAAGCCAAATCTCGTCCTGACACTTTTACAATCCCTTGCCGTTGCCCAAATTCTTCAATCTGTTCAGCTGTCATCCCAATAACAATATCGCCATCAATAATGCCTATTGTCGCAGCGATTGCCCCACGCGAATTGATTTCATCTTCAACTTGAAGAGCAACTTTAACATTCGTCGGATAAGGCATGCCATGAGAAATGATGGTTGATTCAAGGGCAACCACAGCTTGGTTGTGGGCAAGTGCGTCTTGAACTCTCTTGTTAATAATGATCATAGATTACCTCTTCTTTTTCTTTTTATCCGCTAGTTGAATATCAATAATGAAATAAAATACAACTGCAGCGATGTTGATAACGACAAGTTCAATGATATTGACCGCATTTAAATCGCGATAGTCGATTTTGAATAAATCCCATTTGAAGTAAGCCGCTGTTGACATGGCGATGATAGCACCAATCAATACGACAGTAAAAAGAATTCCCCTGTACCAATCAAAGGGAAGACTGGTTCTAAAAAGAACAACAAAGCTAATAAAGGTCATGGTTAGAACACTCATCGTAATGGCGGCATAGTCACTGACGCGCAGACTCCCGGGTTGAATGATTTCAATATTACGCATAACGAAGAAGGAGAAGACGGCAAGGACCATGACAATGGAGCCCGGCAAGGCTTTTTTGACAACGTTACTCATAAACGTTCCTTTTATCTTTGTGCTATTTGGTTGCAGCGACAAGAAGAAAGAAGCGACGCCAATTGTAAAGAATTCCCAGATATAGAGATGTTGTGTAACGAATGGATAAGTGACTTGGTTACCAACAGGAGCAAGCATTGAGGCCACCAAGAATATGAGTGACATGATGATTGTAAACGTTGTTTTGACAAGGAATAGCGACCAAGTCCGTTGTAAGTTGTTAATGGCGCGTCGCCCTTCATCAACAATAGACGGCAAGGCGTCAAAGTTTTGTTCAATAATTAAATTACTGACACCACGAGCAGCGCCACTACCATTGGCCATCGCAATTGAACAATCCGCAGCTTTAAGCGCTAAAACGTCATTAACACCATCGCCAATCATCCCAACAACAAGTCCAGACTTTTGAAGCTTTCTAATTAATATTTCTTTTTGGTTTGGTTTTACCCGACCAAAGACCGTGTAACTTTCTGCGGCACGTTTGACTTCATCATTATCCAATTTTGAGAGATCAATGGCGTTTTCTGCCCCAAATACACCAGCCCGTAAACTCACTGCTTGAACCGTTCCTGGATCATCGCCTGAGATAATTTTAATCTTAACGCCGTTATCAACAAACCATTTAATCGCTTGAATCGCTTCTTCGCGAATATGATCTTCAAGGGCGATCAGGGCAATGGGTAATCCTTCATCGATAGCTTGCTCTTTGGCCCGCTTTTTATTTCTAGTTAACACAAGCACTCTTAAACCACGACTCGTATAGGTCGATTCTAGTTCACGGATGCTTTGACGGTTTTTTTCATTTAATAAGGAAGAGGAGGCCCCCAAATAGAAGGTTTCGCCATTCTTAAAGCGCACAGCACTATATTTATCTTCACTTGAAAAAGGTGTAACGATACTTGTATCGATAAATTGCTTGAATCTAAAGTGCTCTTTAAGCGCAATTGCGGTTGGATTCTCATCTTTTGTTGCCGCGACAATATTGGCGATAATGTTTTCAATATCGATATCTTGATTAGGATTGAATTCGTAGATTTCGGCTACACTCATCGTTCCGTCGGTCAACGTTCCGGTCTTATCTAAGCAAAGCACATCAACACGGGCCAGCATTTCAATCGAGTACATTTCTTGAACGAGGGTCCGTTTTTTACCAAGACGGACAATGCCGACTGAAAGTGTCATACTCGTTAAAAGATACATTCCCGAAGGAATCATCCCTACTAGTGAACCAGCAATACTCGTTACACTATTAAATAAGTCGAGTTCTTGATAGATGGAAGAAACAATCATCAAAGCCCCAACAACAAAGACGATGATGCCAATGATTTTGAATAAACTCTTAATTGAACTTAATAGTTGTGACTTTGGCCGTTTAAACGCTTGTGCGCGAAGTTGGATTGTTTGGGCATAACTTAACTTACCAATTTTATCGACACGCATATAGGCAGTGCCACTTGTCACATATGAGCCGGAGAGAACTTGCTTTCCTTCTCCTTTACGAATGATTTCAGATTCACCAGTTAAAAGTGATTCATTGACGTTAACCTCGCCAAAAACGACAACACCATCCGCAGGAATTTGATCGCCTAACTTGAGGATAACGATGTCATCAAGGACAATGTCATCACGATCAAGCTCACTTGTAAATCCGTCTCGCACGACTTTAACCATGCTTCTAGTCAGGATACTTAATTCTTGTAATGTTTTCTTTGCTCTAAAATCTTGAACAAGACCAATGAGAGTATTCGCGGCGAGAATCACCAGGAAGAAAAGTCCCCCATAGTTTTTAACCCAAATCATCGCCGCGGCAATGATATAGAGGAGAATGTTAAAAAACGAAAAGAGGTTTGCCGTTAAAATCTCAAGTGTTGATTTACTGACGGTTCTTTTCGCTTTGTTTGTTAGTTTGTTTTTTTGCCGTGCTAAAACTTGCTCAAGGGATAAACCTTGGTCATGAGTAGGGTTAAATCTTTCGATTCCTTCAAGGAGAATTTCGCTTTTACGAATTCTTCTTGTCGCATATCCGGCTTTTTCTTGCATAAATTTCTCTATTTATAATTATAGACTATCAGTCTATAAATTACTTGGTTTTTTATTACAGTGTCTAAAAATTATTATTCGGTTCTTAAGGCTTCGACTGGATTCTTCCGTGCAGCAATACTACTTGGGAGCAGACCAGAAACCATCGTTAAACCAACATTAATCACAATCAAGAGGATGGCAATCCAAGGAGTAAGGTTAGCAATCGTGCCGATGTTTTGATCTGGGAATAAGTGGTTCAAAATGAGATTAATCGGCACTGTTAAGATATAGGCCGTCACAACCCCAATTAACCCGGCAAATAGCCCAATGATGAAAGTTTCGGCTTGGAACAGGCGGCCAACGTCTTTTTTTCGCGCGCCAATTGCACGGAGAACACCAATTTCTTTCGTGCGTTCGATCACAGAAATGTAGGTGATGATTCCAATCAAAACCCCGGACACAACAAGAGAAATACTCGTAAAGAAAATCAGCACGATAGAAACGATGTTAACTAGTGTTGCTAAAGAATTTGTAATTGTACTCACAAGGTCTGAATAAATGATTTGAAAACCTTCGTCTTGTGTCTTGTTAAAATTATCAATCGCAATTTTAATATCTTTGCGTCCTTGTGCACTCGCGGGGAAAAGCGCAATCGATTCAATATTAGAATAGATTTGTTCAAACACTTGCTTGATCGCCGCGCCAAATTGAGTTGAATCATCAATGTCACTCAATTGCGCATTATTATTTTTGGCGAGGTTAAGGAAGTCAGTTTGATTAAGAATTTTTTGGGGATTAGCGCTGTCATAGTAAGGATCATAGAAGCGAATATACTCAAGGGCCACATTGGGGTCTTGCATGATATCGGGATCACTTAAAGCGGCCGGGTCAATGGCAATATTGTGGAAAATCGATTTAGAAAAGTCACTATCTTTATTATAGCCTTGCATTAAATCATTGAGTTCGCGTGTGAAAGCAAGACCTTCCGATAATATTTGTAACTCGGTTCCTGGACGTGGGCGAAGAACGCCGACAATCTCCAGTTCAATTCCTTTGTTTTCATCCTCAAATATCGAACGAGCACTCGTTTGGTTGATGACGCTATATTTTTCGATTGTTTTTGTGCCACTTGTACTCGAGAGGTCACCAACCGTAAAATCTTTCGTGTTATCACGAACATAAAAATCATCATTTTCGATTAGTTTATATTTCTTACCTAAAAGGTCGTTGAACGCAAATTTTTCAATCGTCGTCGCGCCTGAATCAAGGAAGCCAATTCTTCTTAAGTCCTCAACACTAAGCCGGTTGTATCGATCAAGAACAAGGACTATTTCATTTGCATTTGTCGGATAACGAGATTCGCTACCAATCAAGTCATAATATTCATTAACAAAGGCTTGTTCGCCAAATAGTTGGGTAAAAGTGCCTGAACTGGTTGGTGTGAGTTGTGAGAAGTTGGTCGAACCAGCAACATTAATCGAATTATTAGGATATTCGGTCAATAATTTCATGTGTGTCGGGTAATTGACAACGACACTGCTAGCCAAGCCATCGGCCTCTAGAGTTTGGATAAACTCTAAAAATTCTGGGGTGAAACGATTGTAATAAAAGCGAAGTGATGATTCTGCTGAGTCGCTTGGATCATAAACATAGACCTCTTCTTCATCAGGAAATTCTTCTCGTTCGACAGGCTGAAAACTTTGGGGCCCTAGTTCGAATGAGTTTGAGAAAATGCCAATTGGGTAAGAAGCCATCGTGTCACTTTCGACTTTGGCGATATAATCATTGAACCCGGTTGATAGTGAGGCCACGAGGGCGACACCAATAATTCCAAGCGATCCCGCTACAGAGGTGATGACGGATCTACCTTTTTTGGTTAAAATATTTTTAAAACTACTCTTAAGCGCCATTGAAAAAGGCATCGAAGTATATTTATTGATTTCTTTTCCTGTTGTTTCAGTGATTTTTGGCGTCACTTTTGCTGAGTCGCTTTCAATCACCCCATCAAGCATTCTGATGATGCGGTCGCTATATTTTTCCGCTAGATGCTCGTTATGTGAAACCATGATAACGAGTCTAGTTTTACTGACTTCTTTAATGATGTCCATGACTTGTTCACTTGTTTTACTATCAAGGGCACCTGTGGGTTCGTCGGCTAAAATAATCGACGGATCATTAACCAGCGCACGGGCAATCGCCACCCGTTGCATTTGTCCGCCGGATAATTGGTTGGTTTGCTTATACATTTCCGGTTCAAGACCGACACTAATCAGCGCTTCTTTTGCTTTTTTTACTCTGTCTTTAGCGGACATTCCTGTCAGGGTAAGAGACATCTCGACGTTATCTAAAACATTAAGATGGGTGATCAGGTTATAACTTTGAAAGATGAAGCCAACCCGGTGGTTGCGGTAGGCATCCCAATCACGATCGGCGAATTGCTTGGTTGATTTTCCCTCGATGATCAAATCACCACTTGTATATTGGTCAAGCCCACCAATCAAATTTAAAAGCGTTGTTTTCCCACAACCTGAAGGACCAAGAATTGTCACGAATTGCTGTTCAGGGAAGGTGATATTAATATCCTTAAGCACCTTTAAAGGCTTGTTGTCGACATAGTAATTTTTAAATATGTTTTTTAGTTGTAACATAATGGCCTCCCATCACAAAAATATATAGTTATTGTACATTGTTTTTATCATAATAAAAACATTAACGCCCTCTATATATTGTCTTTTTGCAGTTATTTTTTGCGACTTCTTTTGTCTTTGAAATATTGTGAAATGATTTGTCCACACTCCTGTTCAAGTACACCAGCAGTAATCGTCGGGTAATGATTCATCGCCTTTTGTTCGAAGAGGTTGTAGGAACTTCCAAGGGCCCCACCTTTGGGTTCTTTGGCGCCATACACTATCCGCCCAACTCGGGCCCAAATTGAGGCACCAGCACACATACTGCATGGTTCGATTGTCACATAGAGGGTCGTATCTTCTAAGCGCCAGTTCTTCAATTTCTTTGCGGCCTTTCGCATGACAATAATTTCGGCATGTCCTGTTGGATCAAGCTTGCTCTCACGGTTGTTATAACCTCGAGCAATAATTTTTCCATCCTTAACAAGCACGGCGCCAATCGGAACTTCGTCGTGTAGATAGGCCTTTTGCGCTTCTTTTAAAGCCGCTCGCATAAATTTTATATCTAGTTCGTTCATGATTTAAAAATAAAACCACCGCACATGAATACCAATCTTAAGGCTGCTACGTTCCCGTCCTGACCTGGTTCGAATAATACCCATCGCGATGGCATCATTATTATAGCAAATTTATTTAGTGAGCGAAATCTTTTCGATTCCACCCATGAATGGTCTCAAGACCGTAGGAATAATAACCTCACCCTTACTCGTTTGATATTGTTCAACAATCGCCGGCACTAGACGACTGGTCGCTAGGCCACTGGCATTGAGGGTATGGACATACTTAACCTTACCTGTTTCCTTATCACGGTAGCGCATCATCCCGCGCCGAGCTTGATAGTCACGGGCGTTAGAAACACTGCTCACTTCTTTATAAATACCCATTGAAGGAATCCATACTTCGATATCATAAGTTCGCGCCATAGAATGGGAGCAATCGCCAGCGGCGAGTTTAGAAATTTGGAAATGTAAGCCTAACTTTTCCACTAAGGATTTGGCCTTGTTCAGCATTTCTTCAAAGGCAGCATCACTCTCGTCTTCTTTGGTGTATTGAACGATTTCAACTTTATTGAATTGATAACCACGAATCATTCCCCTCTCTTCGGTCCGGTATGAACCAGCCTCGCTACGATAACAGGGGGTATAGGCAAAATATTTATGTGGTAGTTCTTCTTCACTTAAAATTTCATCACGGTGAATGTTAACAAGTGCTGTTTCCGCTGTTGGTAGGAGGAAGCGGCGAGGACTCATTCCCTCAAGCCAAAAAACATCACTCTCAAATTTTGGGAATTGACCAGCCGTCACACCACTTTCGTAGTTAAGCATGTGTGGAGGAATAATCATTTCATAGCCATCTTTGATGTGTTCACTTATAAAGAAATTAAGCAGTGCCCATTCAAGCATCGCCCCAAGTCCACGATAAATCCAGGTGCCACTCCCACTAATTTTCGCAGCTCTTTTGTAATCGATTAAACCGAGTGTTTCACAGAGTTCAACGTGGTCTTTAACAGGAAAATCAAAATGAGGGGCCTCTAAAAATGTATGAATCACGCGATTGTTTTCTTTGGCTCCACTCAATAAGTCGCCATCCGGTAAATTTGGAAGCTCGAGTAGTGTCTTATTGATGTTGGCTTCTAAAATAGCTAGTTCAGCTTCTTTGGCTTCGTTATCGGCTTTGATGGCCTTTACTTTAGCAAAGATTTCATTGATGTCTCCGCCTGCTTTTTTAACAACAGGGACTGAGGCACTTAATTTATTTTGCTCAGCTTTTGCGTTTTCGACATCTTGGCGCAATTGCCGTCTTTGAGCGTCTTGCGCTAGTAATTGTTTAAAATCTTCATTCCACCCCTTTTTTGCTAGGGCTTCTGTTACAAATTGTGTATGCTCTCTAATTAAATTGATATCAATCATCTATTTTTCCTCCTATAAGAAAATAAAAAACGCCCAACATAGGGCGTTAACTAACGCGGTGCCACCTAATTCATGCATTTACTGCATCTTGATAGTTTTTAACGGAAACCAGCGGAACGGTTAAGTTCATTCTCAGAGGTGGAATTCATTTTGCTAACTGTTAGTCTTACACCCTCACTAACTCGCTATAAAGTCAGGTCTAATTACTAGCCTCTTCATCGAACACCCTTATTTTATATGGATAGATAAAATAAAGCAATATTCATCGCACGTAATAAAAAAAACGCCGCATTGCTGCGACGTCATATTTTATTCGACTTCTTCTTTAGTTTGCTCTTCGC
Organism: Bacilli bacterium; assembly: GCA_035270805.1. GTDB lineage: Bacteria > Bacillota_I > Bacilli_A > RFN20 > CAG-826 > DATESG01. The sequence goes on along the minus strand of DATESM010000077.1, from coordinate 15,771 downwards.
CTTCGACACTATCGTCGCACTCTTCATCTTCACCGTGCTCGACAACCGCAAAGGAGGATAGCGTTTCGTTTTTCTTCAAATTAATGACCTTAACGCCTTGTGTGTTCCGGCCAAGGACGGAAACTTGTTCAAGGCTAATGCGGATCACAGTTCCTGCTTCGGTAATGAGGAAGAGGTCTTCGTCCCCCTTAACCGCGCGAATGCCAACAAGTGAGCCAACTTTTTCACTGGCTTTAATCGTTGCAACACCCTTACTACCACGTTTGGTCAAACGATAGTCTTCCGCTGCACTCATTTTGCCATAACCACGGGAAGTGAGCGCTAAGATCAGTTCGCCTTCAAGTGAGGTCGTGACACCAACAACAAAATCACCTTCGTCAAGGTTAATCCCTTTAACGCCGGCGGCAGTCCGCCCCATGCTTCTGACATCATCTTCATTGAATTTAACCATCTTACCATTACTCGCGGCGATGCCAATTAAAGCTTCACCGTTTGTGACTTTTACATCAATGAGTTGGTCACCATCGCGAAGATTGATTGCGATTTTTCCGTTTTGGTTGATACGGGAGAATTCTTCAAGGCTCGTCCGTTTAACAACACCAAGACGGGTGACATAGAAGAGGAAGGTGCCGGCATCGTAGTGATCGACACTGAGGATGGCACGGACTGTTTCTTCTTTATCAAGGTTGAGGAGATTGACAATAGGCATCCCCTTACCCGTTCTTTGTTGTTCGGGAATTTGGTGACCGCGAATGCGATAAACTTTACCCGAGTTGGTGAAGAATAAGATATCGGTATGGGTTTTAGTGTGGACGAGCGTGTCGACAAGATCATCTTCATTTGTCTTCATGCCTTTAACACCCTTGCCCCCACGTTTTTGGGTTCTGAATTCATCTGGACTCATCCGTTTGACATAACCCTTCTTCGTGATTGAAACAATGATTTCTTCCTCTGGAATGAGGCTTTCATCATCAATATTGGCTTCTTGGTTACTGATTTCGGTTCTTCTTTCATCGCCGAATTTGTTTTTGATTTCGTCGAGTTCGGTAAGGACCACATCAACCATGTTTTCGCGACTAGAAAGAATTAAGCGGTATTTTGCTATGTTAATTTCTAGTTGTTCGCGTTCTTGTAGTAATTTTTCTTTCTCTAAACCTGTCAATCTTCTCAAGGTCATTGATAGGACTTCTTTGGTTTGAATTTCGGTGAATCCAAAGCGTTCAATGAGGCGCGATGTTGCTTCTTCAGTGTTCGCGCTTGCTTTAATGATTTGAACAATTTCATCAATGTTTTCATTGGCCTTAATAAGACCGATGACTATGTGATCACGGGCTTCCGCGACCGCGAGTTGATGTTGGGTTCTCCGTCTAATGATATCGACTTGGAAATTTAAATAATGACCAAGCAATTGTTTAATGTTCAACACTTGTGGGGCTTTATCAACTAGACAGAGGTTAATAATGCCAAAACTAGTTTGTAGTTGGGTTTGTTTGTATAAATTGTTGAGAATAACTTCAGGAATGACATCTCTTCTTAGTTCAATCACAACCCGAATACCTTCTTTATTGGATTCATCACGAATGTCGGTAATGCCATCAACGATTTTATTACGAACAAGATCGGCAATTGACTCAATCAAACGGGCTTTATTGACCTGATAAGGAATTTCATCAATGATGATCCTTGTTTTGCCGTTAGATAATTCTTCGAAGTGTGCTTTTGAGCGAATAATGACGCTCCCGCGGCCAGTTTCGTAAGCATCAAGAATTCCTTTTTTGCCTAAAATCATCGCGCCTGTAGGAAAGTCAGGACCAAACAGGGCTTGTTCCATAATTTCTTTCGGGGTAATGTCGGGGTTGACCGCAATAAGTTTAATTGCGTTAATTGTTTCGGTTAAGTTGTGTGGAGGCATGTTCGTCGCCATCCCAACCGCAATCCCTGAACTGCCATTAACAAGCAAGTTTGGAAAGCGACTTGGTAAAACTTCCGGTTCTTTTTCGCTACCATCATAGTTATCGACAAAATCGACTGTATCTTGGTTGATATCGCGAACGATTTCAAGCGCAAGCTTTGTCATTCTCGCTTCGGTATAACGCATTGCAGCGGCTTCATCGCCATCGACACTACCAAAGTTACCATGTCCATCAACGAGTGTATAACGCATTGAAAATGGTTGCGCCAAACGGACGAGTGTTGAATAAATCGCTGAGTCGCCGTGTGGGTGATATTTACCCATGACGTCCCCAACGATACGGGCGCTTTTCTTGTGTGGTTTGTCAGGTGTCATCCCTGTTTCGTTCATGCCAAAAACAATTCGACGGTGAACAGGTTTAAACCCGTCTCTTACATCAGGGATGGCCCGAGAAACGATGACAGACATCGCATAATCAAGAAAGGCACTTCGCACTTCATGAGCAACTTCAACATCATGAACACCCGCTTCGATCCCAGACTTTAATTCTGGTTGAATTTCTTCGTCTATGACTTTATTTTCATCATCAATCATGATTGTGTCCTCCTTAGATATCGAGGTTCTTAACGAATTGTGCGTTTTCGTTAATGAACACTCTTCTTGGTTCAACTTCTTCACCCATCAAATCTTCAAACACCTTGTCGGCTTCCATCAAATCGTCAATGGTCACACGCATGAGTTTGCGTTTATCTGGATCCATTGTGGTATCCCACAATTGCTCTGCATCCATTTCCCCAAGCCCTTTATAGCGTTGGAAGGGATATCCTGGCCGCAGATCGAGTTGTTTTCTAACATCATCAAGTTGTTTATCGTTATAACAGTAATATTGTTTGCCTCTAAACTCAACTTTGTAGAGCGGAGGTTGAGCAATATAGACATACCCATTTTCAATGAGTGGGCGCATAAAGCGATTAAAGAACGTCAAGAGCAGGACGCGAATATGACTGCCGTCAACATCAGCGTCCGTCATGATAACAATCTTATGATAACGCGCTTTTGTGATATCAAATTCTTCACTTGTCCCAGCCCCAATCGCTTGGATCATATTGCCAACTTCGGCATTGTCATAAATACGTTTTTCTTGTGCTTTTTGAACGTTTAAAATCTTTCCACGTAATGGCAGAATGGCTTGTGTTTCACGGTTCCGTCCGTTTTTAGCGCTACCACCCGCGGAATTACCTTCAACGATAAATAACTCGCATTCTGCTGGGTTTTTGCTTGAACAATCCGCAAGTTTACCTGGCAGCGTTGTAAAGTCGAGCGCATCTTTTCTTCTGACTGTTTCTCTAGCTTTACGCGCGGCAATCCGTGCTTCAGCTGCATTGTAAATCTTCTTAATAATTTCTTTGGCTTCGTTTGGATTTTCCAGGAAGAAACGCTTGAGTTGTTCGCCAACGACTTGGCTAACAATTGAGCGCACTTCTGTGTTGCCTAATTTACTTTTTGTTTGCCCTTCGTATTGTGGGTTTGGATGTTTAACAGACACAATCGCAGTAATGCCTTCAAGCACATCGTCGGTTGTAAAGTTTTCATCACCATCTTTAAGCAGTTTGTTTGCGCGAGCATAATTATTAATTTCGCGGTTAAGCGCCAGTTTAAACCCTGCTTCGTGCGTACCACCCTCTCTGGTGCCAATGTTATTACAGAAAGTGTAAAGGCTGACATTATAGCTGTCAGTGTATTGAATCGCACTCTCAACAAAAATATGTCCAACCGCGCCTGGTGTTACTTCAACATCTCCGCGTCCTTCACAATAAATGACTTGAGGTATTGTTGGCTTTTTATTTTTGTTTAAATCGACGACGTATTCTATGATCCCGCCTTCATAAAAGTATTCGACAACTTTTGCTTCTTCGTCACGCAAATCTTCGACACGAATGCGAATCCCGCGATTGAGAAAGGCCATTTGTTTGAGCCGATCACTAATCGTTTGAAAATTGAATGTTTGTGTTTCTTGGAAAATGGTCCTATCTGGTTTGAAGGTAACTTTTGATCCGCGTTTGGTTGTTTTACCGACCTCAACAATGTCACCGACTGCGTGTCCGCCATTTTCAAAACGAATAAAGTACTCGACACCCTTCTTGTGAACATTAACTTCGACCCATTCGCTTAGGGCGTTAACAACCGAAGCACCAACCCCGTGTAAACCACCCGATACTTTATAAGCACTATCATTGCTACCGAATTTACCACCCGCATGGAGCACAGTAAAGATAGTTTCAACAGCGGATTTTCCTGTTTTTTCAACGGTGTCGACCGGCATCCCGCGACCATTATCAGTCACCGAGATAGAGTCGTCCTTGTTGACCGTGACAGTAATCGTGTCACAATAGCCAGCGAGTGCTTCGTCAATCGAGTTATCAACGATTTCCCAAACTAAGTGATGTAATCCAGGCTCACCGGTCGTGCCAATGTACATCCCTGGTCTTTTACGGACCGCTTCCAAACCTTCAAGAACTTGAATTTGTTTGGCGGTATATTCCTCATTGGCTTTTTCATGCAAGCGTTCTTCGTCAAGTTCGCGTGCTTGTTGTTGCTCTAATGTCTCTTTTGTTATTTCGCTCATTAGATATTCCTCCTGTTTATTGCACCGGCAGACACATCATAGATAGCTGCGGCATAATTTTCGTACTTTGTTGTCGTGACGAAGGCCTGATTCATCGTATTTAACAAATCAATCAGTCGTTCCTGGTGTTTGTCGTCGAGTTCGGATAAGACGTCATCAAGAATCACGACTGGTTTCTTGTTGGCGTCTAGTTCGATAAAATAAGGCGCGATTTTTAAACAAATGGCAATTAAACGCTTTTGTCCTTGTGAGGCATGGTCTTTAACGTCTTTTCCTAAGAGCGTTGCCGTCAAATCATCACGGTGGGGGCCAAGTGTTGTAGTCTGTAACACTTTTTCTCTTTTTTCACTCTCCTTGAATAACTTAAGCGCTTCTTCTTTGAATCGAGCGCCAGGTTTTAAAGAAGGCAAGTATTTAAGTGTGACCATCATCGTCGTTGTATTTAGCTGACCCATAACTTTGTTGAGGACTGTTTCGAGCCTCTTTGTGTATTTTTGTCGCTCTAGAACGATTTTTTCTGCTTCCTTGACTAATTGTTCGGTCACGATGGTTAATCGCTCGTCTTGGCTCTCGTTTTTAAGCAAGGCGTTCCGTTCTTTGAGTAGTTTTTCATAAGCAATTAACGCCATCAGATAAAGTTCGCTGTCTTTGCTGATGCGTTCATCAAGGAATTTGCGGCGATTTTTCGGTTCGCGATCAAAGAAGAACACATCTTCAGGCATAAACGTCGTCAAGTTGAAGAGGCGATTTAATTCGCTTGTTTTGCGAAGAATCTTACCGTTGACAGTGATAATTTTTGATTTTGCTGTGATGTCGAACTCAACAACGGCCTTGTGAGGCAGGTTGATCGTTGCTTCAATATGCGCTTTAGCTTGTTCTTTCTTGACGATGACCGCACTATCGCGCGTCCTAAACGAGCTAGCAAACCCCAACATATGAATCGCTTCGACTATGTTGGTTTTCCCGGCACCGTTAGGCCCGACGAGCACATTAAGTCCTTTGACAAAAGTGGCCTCTAAGTTTTGGTGATTTCGGAAGCTATAGAGGTTAAGATTGGTGATGACCATGTTCAATACTGGCTTCACGATCGCCCACTCTAATGATTTCACCACCATAGAGCTTGCGGCCTCTTCTTGTGTCAATCACCCCATCAACAAAAACCTCGCCGTTGATGATCAGCGTTTTCGCCATCCCACCCGTATCAGCAAGGTCGTATTTTTTTAAGGCTTGACCCAAGGTAATGTAGTCTTTTTTGTTCTTTTTTTCCATAGTTGTTTTTGCTTATCGTTTCTTTGATTTATTGTACCACAAACAACAAAAAAAGGGAATATTTATATTCCCTTGTGCGAGGCTGTCTAATTCGCCCTTTTTAGGCCTAGTAAGTGCGGACTGGTGTGACGATTTGAACGTGGCTGGGGTCATCGTTGACCTTGACACTAAATGGCTTCATTTCGCCTAAAAACCCGACATTGACATCTTCGGATTGGCAGGCCTTAACAGCCGCACTGACGAAGAGATAATTGAAGGATATTTCTAGTGGGTCTCCAGAATACTTACAGGTCGTAATTGTCTCTGTTGCACTACCAGATAGCGGGCTTCTGGATGAAATAACGACAAGTTCTTCGTTCATCGTTAACTTAACAATGTTCTCTCTTTCGTTAGCCGCTAGAAGCGCAACCCGTTCCATCGCCTTTAGTAGTTCGCTCGAGTTAACTTCAAGGAAACTATTATAAGCCTTAGGAATAATGTTTTTGGTGTTGGGGTAATCGCCCGCGATCAACCGCGAGGAGACAACTGTGCCATCAAACTCAAATAGAATCTTTTTATCGCTAACAGAAATTTCAACCGAGTTAACGCCTGGTGTTGTTTCGATTGTTTTAGCAATTTCTTGGAGCACACGAGCAGGCACATTCGCGGAGAAAACAACGTTATCTTTGATTTCAATCGTCTTTTTGGCTAAACGCGCTGAGTCAGTTGCTATCGCGGTTAACTCACCCTCGCTCGCTTCTAGATGAAGAGCAGTCAAAATCGGGCGTTGTTCTTTGGTGCTGGCCGCAAATGAAGTTTGGTCAACAAGGCGGATGAACTTTTTGCTGTCAACTTCAAATGTGACGCCGTTTTTATCTAAGTCGATTTCCGGGTACTCTTCTGGACGGACAGAGTTAAGATTATATTTAGTTCTGCCATCCTCGATTTTTGCGATCGAGCCATCAAATAATTCAAAGTCAATTTCATTACCTTCGAGTTTCCTAATCATTTCCGTGATGATTTTGCTTGAAACCAAACATTCGCCTTCGGTGTAGACACGAATCACTTCTAAGTCGTTCACTTTTAGCGGGATCAATGTTTTCATCGCTAACTCACCATTGGATCCCAAAAGATGTAATCCTTTTTCGTCGAGCGAGAGCAGAATGTTGCTCAAGACTGGAATCGGTGACTTGGCGTTTGTTGGCTTAGCCGCAACGGTTAAACCTTTCAAAAACTGCTCCCTGTTAATTTTAAATTTCATATATTTCTATTCCTCTCAAAATAATAGTAATAATAAGGGCTGTTGGTTCTGTGGAAAACCCACAATTTGCTATTACTATTTTACCACAACTCTGGGTTCAATAGTATAGGTTTTATTACATAAAAGCTTATTTTAATCTAGCATTCAAGTCGTCGATAACTTTCTTGAAAGACGGATCCGTTTTCAACAATTTCTCCACCTTTTGAATCGCGTTCATCACAGTCGAGTGGTCTTTGCCCCCAAAAGCTTTACCAACCTTAGAAAAGGGGAGGTCGAGTAGTTCGCGCATCAGATACATCGCGATATGGCGGGCCATGCTCACTTGTGTGGTCCGGTTGCGCCCGGTTAATTGGGTAGGCGTTAAGTTATAATAGTCGGCAACAACACTAATCACACGCTTTTCACTCAGTTTGGTTTGAGAATCGAGTACATTGATGAGCGATTCAACCGATTGAGCGGCAATTTCGTAGGTGACTTTGGTTGTGGGATGGATGTTAATGATAAAAAACAGCAAACGATTGAGTGCGCCTTCGAGGTCGCGAACATTGTTGCCAAAGCGATCAGCAAAGAACTCCAAAACATCGTCATCAAAGTCATTAACGTCAAGGTTATTGGCAATGATTTTCTTCTTCAAAATCTCTTTGCGTGTTTCTAAATCGGGGACAGAAATGCTGATTTGTAAACCTTGGTTAAAACGCGATACTAAGCGGTTTTCAAGCCCCTTTAATTCGCTGGGATGACGGTCGCTTGTCAGGACTATTTGTTTGTTACTATTAACGAGGGAATTAAAGATGTGAAAAAACATTTCTTCAGTTTTTGGTTTTTCCGCTAAAAATTGAATATCATCAATGAGCAGAACATCAATTGAGCGGAAGAAATCTTTTAAAGATTCGCTTTCTTTGTCACCATGGACGAAGCGAATATACTCTTCAACAAAGTCATCAGTGGAGATGTATAAAACATTGAGTAAAGGTGTGGTTTCTTTTATATAATTACCGATGGCATGCAGTAAATGCGTTTTGCCAAGTCCAGAAGAGGCATAGATGAATAAAGGGTTATACATCTTGCCTGGTGTGGCAGAAATCATCAGGGCGGCTTGATAGGCTTGGAGGTTGCTATTGCGACCAACAACAAAGTTGTCAAATGTAAATTTGGGATTTATTTTTGATGTTTGGAAAAAAGAAGAACGGGCTTTTTCGACAGGTTTTTCGACGGTTTTACTAATTTCTTCAGCAACAATAAAATCAATACGATAGTTAGATTCTGTAATATCGGCCACGATTTCTTCAACGAGATTGGTGTAGGTTGAAGCGAGGACGGATTTAGCTAAATTTGAATTAGCAACTACAGAGATGGTGTCACCATTAATTGTGTAAATGTATGTGTTTGTAAAAAAAGCATCGTACACGTGTCTTTCGGTTATTTTCTCTTTGATTCTCGCTAGTGAGCGATCCCACAATTGAGTGATTTCTGAAATCGACTTGATCATAAACTAAGCCTCCGTTTAACTACAAAGGAATTCTAACATATCCACATCTGAAATGGGGGCGAAAATCCCACTAAATTATTTGTCCACAAAAAGAGGATAAAAAAGCGACGATTTTATAGAGTTATCCACACTTTCCACAATTTTCTTATGGGGATAACTGTGTGGATAAATTTGTAAACAAGGATAACTGTGGGTTGTGTGTATTGTTTTCCCCAGGCCTGCTTGTTTTTCCACAAAGATAAACAACCATGTTATCAGTGTTTTTATAAGGATTTCACAGTATCCAGTCAGCTTTTCCACAAAAAATGTGGAGAAATCAATTTGATGGTAAAACAGTGTCATTTTGACGCTTTTGAATCATTTTTTATTATTCGTTTGACTTTACATAGTAAAAGAATATACAATTTATAAGCACAACTTATGTTGTAATGCTAAACAGCAAGGAGAACCAATATGAAAAGAACATATCAACCAAGTAAGATCAAAAGAGCCCGTGTCCATGGCTTTAGAGAAAGAATGTCAACACCTAGTGGTCGTAAAATCTTAGCAGCACGTCGCGCTAAGGGTCGTCATTCCTTAACAGTTTAATTCTGAAGCCGGTTCAATCCGGCTATTTTCTTAATGAAGGAGGGTTCTAAGTGAAAAAATACAATCGCGTGAGACACAATAAAGACTTCACACGTATTCTTCATGAAGGAACTGCTCTCAAGACTAATGCATTAGTGCTATATTACACTTGTCAAAGCAATCATCTCACTGTAGGCATTGCTGTTAGCAAAAAGGTAGGCAATGCAGTCACGAGAAACAAGATTAAACGACAACTCCGCTCTATTTTTAGAAACTACATTGAAACATATCCTCATTTCGAAATCATTGCGGTTGTGAGAAAAAATTATCTTGATTACTCGTTTGCGCAAATTAGTGAACTAGTCAAAAAAATGTTAGACAAAACGGAGATAAAACTGAATGAACAAGAAAAATAAAAGACTATTAACCATCGGCGGTTTAATTACGGCCGTTTTCGTCTTATCCGGCTGTACGGCTAGCTTTTGTGCTCCAGCTGATACTGCTCATATGCTCTACAACGAAGATCGTGGCTTGATCACAACCGTTGAAGGCGAAACAACAACTTACACCTATAACGATAATCTACAAGCGGTTATTGAAAAAGCTGAAGATCAGGGTTTTGCGGTTCCAACCCAAGCTTTCTGGATTCGGCTTGATGAAGAAGTTTTGTCACTCGCTAACTCTTTTTACACACCAGATGCACAACTCAGTGCTGAGGAAAACAACCAAGAGGCTCTGAGACTATTTGGACACTATAAGTTTTTAGGAACTAAGGAAGTGATGAGTGCGAATGATGGCACTGATCTATGGGGAAACTTTGACTATTGGGTTCACTCAATTGGTCAAGAAATCGGTATCGAAAACGCCCCAACAACAGATTTCAAAGCATTTTATAAACAAGAACTAACAACCAAGGTTGCTGCTTACAGAGCCTGTATTGCTATTACCGAAGGTCAATATGGACCAGATGGTGAAAAAATCACCGTGACCGCAAAGGACTGGGGTTATGCATTTAGCCGTGGACCAATCGAAGGCTTACTTGTTTATCCTATCGCCGCATTTGTTGAAGTCTTAACCTCAGCATTTGGCGCTGGTGGTATTGGTCAAGTATGGGCTATCCTTATTGTCACAGTCGTTGTGAGAACGCTGATGATTTTAGTGACGCTCAAATCGACTATATCTCAACAAAAAATGCAAGCCCTGCAACCTGAACTTTCCAAAATTCAACAAAAATTCCCAAATTCAAACACAAACCAATATGAAAAACAAGCTCTTGCAAATGCGCAAATGGCTCTTTATAAGAAAAATGGTGTTAATCCATTGAGTTCGATTCTTGTCATGTTTGTCCAATTCCCAATCTTTATTGCGGTTTGGGGAGCGATGACAGGTAGTGCTTCACTAGCAAGTGATGCTGTTTTAGGGCTCAATCTTAACGCACAACTAGGTAGTGCGATGATGGCTAACTGGTTTAGCCCTGGTTGGTGGACGGCTGTAGGCCTCTTCCTTCTGATGGCGGTTGCCCAATTTATCGCCACAAGAATTACCCAATGGCTAACCAAAGGACGCGTGAAAAAAGATGTTGTTAAGACAACGACAAATCCTGCCGCTGATAAACAACAATCACAAATGAAGATGATTACCTGGTTTATGTTTATCATGATTATCGTCATGTCCTGGTCACTCCCAGCAGCGATGGGAATTTACTGGCTTGTTGGTGCGCTTATTTCAATCGCTCAAGCCGTTATTACACACATTGTATTAGAAAAGAAGAGGACTAAAAAATGAAAATATATGAAGCAAAAACAATAGAGCTCGCCCTCGAGCAAGCTAGTGAAGATTTTGGTCTTCCAGTTGAAGACATTATTTATGAGTTTGTCGAAGAAAAGAAAAGACTTTTCAAAAAGACAGTCGTCATTAACGTTCATGAAGTCAGTGATGTAATCGAGTACTTATCAAAATACTTAGTGGATATCATTAGTGCCTTCGACATCGAACCAACCGTCAAACCTTCAGTTGAAGGAGCGCTCATCAGACTTGAAGTAGATACAACGCACAACTCAATTCTGATTGGTAAAAACGGGAGAACACTTGCCGCCATCAACCAACTAGTCAAACTCGCGGCAACCACGCACTACAAAAAACGTATCCGTGTGCTTGTCGACATTAATGATTATAAAAACCAACGCTATACTAAGGTTATCTCAATGGCTAAACGCATTGCTCGTGAGGTTAAGAAGACACACATTGATGTGACACTTGACCCGATGGTTGCCGATGAAAGACGCGCAGTTCATAATGCCCTCTCTGGCTACACAAACATCGCGACCGAATCTGTTGGTGAACGTAGCGATCGCCGCATTGTCATTAAATACACTGAAACTGAATAACCACCACTTGGTGGTTTTTCTCTTGCTTATAGTCGATTATGTTAAAATATTTAAGAGGTGATCATTATGGTAGAAACAATCGTTGCATTAGCGACAGCCCCCCTAAAAAGTGCGCTCGCTGTCATCCGTGTATCGGGCGCTGATGCGATTGAAATATTTGGCAAAATCTTTAGTAAAGATGTCAGCCAGACAAAGAGTAAAAAAATTGAATACGGCTATATTGTTGATGATGGTGAAATCATTGATGAAGTTGTGGCACTTCTTTTCGTTGCACCTAAATCTTTTACAGGTGAAAATGTTGTTGAAATTATTTGTCACGGGTCAATGCTGATCGCCAATCAGATCATGGAGCTTTTTGTCAAACATGGCGCTCGTCTAGCGGTTCAAGGTGAGTTTTCAAGTCGAGCATATTTGAATGGAAAAATTGATTTGATTCAAGCCGAAGCGATTAATGACATGATCAATGCAACATCGAATGAGGCCAAGAAGTTGTCTTTATTGTCTCTTGAAGGCGCAACCAGCCAAATCGTGATACCAATCAAGGCTAAAATCGCTGATTTACTCAGCCATATTGAGGTTAATATTGATTATCCTGAATATGAAGACATCGGAATTGTCACGAAACAGGAAGTCATTGAACAGTTAATGACTATTAACCAAGAAATTGCTAAGCTAATTGCCCAAGGATTACAAGGGAAGATCATTAAAGAGGGGATTAACGTCGCCATTGTCGGGCGTCCTAACGTTGGCAAGTCATCACTATTGAACGCCCTACTTAATGAAGAGAAAGCCATTGTGACCGATATTGCAGGAACGACAAGAGATATTGTTGAAGGCCAAGTAAAAATAAAGGGTATTACGCTTAATCTATTTGATACAGCAGGCATAAGAGAAAGTAGCGACGTCGTTGAATCAATTGGAATTAACAAAGCTAAACAGTCAATTCAAGATGCGGATCTGATTATTGTTGTTCTCGATGCTTCACAAAAATTGAATGAAGAAGACCGCGAACTGATTGAGATGACCAAACACAAAAAGAGAATCGTTGTCTATAACAAAAGTGATCTTATCAAAGACCGTGACGAAGATGCTATTTATATTTCTGCACTGAGTAAAGACATCGCTGGCCTAGAGCGGCAAGTACTTGCGCTTTTAGGCATTGAAGAAGAAAGTTCTCTCAGACCAAGTTTAAATAATGCGCGTCAACTTGGATTACTTTCAAAAACAAAGCGATTACTCGAGCAAGCAAGGGAAGATGCGCTTAATGATGTGCCGCTTGATCTTGTTTCGGTCACACTACAAGACGCCTTCTTTACATTAAATGATCTATTAGGTGAAAATAATGACGCCGATCTCTCTAAAGAGATATTTTCGCGTTTTTGTGTGGGTAAATAAGATGATTTTATTTGATACACACTGTCATTTAAATGCCCAAGACTTTCAACAAGATATTGAAGGCTATCTTTCACGGGCACAAAGTGAAGGTGTTAAATATTTAAGTGTGGTTGGTTGGGATTTAGCCTCGAGTAAAAAAGCACTCGAACTAGCGACCCGTTATCCAAATGTTTTTGCCGTGATTGGTATCCATCCTAGTGATGTTTTTAAGACAGAAGAAAATGATTTAAAAGAAATTGAAGCACTTCTAAGCCATAATAAAGTCGTCGCATTAGGTGAAATTGGACTTGATTACCACTGGCATAAGGAGAGCGAAGAACACGCCATTCAAAAACAATGGTTTGTTCGTCAAATTCAACTCGCCAACCAATATAATTTACCAATCGTTGTCCATATGCGTGATGCAAGTCAAGATACGCTAGATATTCTGAAAGCACATCCAGTCAATAAGGGAGGCATTATGCACTGCTTTTCTTCTTCGAGTGAAATGGCGCAAGAGTTTATTAAATTAGGCTTTTATATTTCGCTGGGAGGACCCGTCACTTTTAAGAATGCAAAAGAACCAAAACGCGTAGCGATGGATGTCCCACTTGACCGTCTATTAATAGAAACAGATAGCCCTTACTTGGCCCCTCATCCATTGAGGGGGAAATTAAATCAATCAAGTCTACTTCCTCTCATCCTCAAAGAGATTGCACTTTTAAGAGCGATGGATGAAGAAAAATTAGCCGAAATTATCCTCGCTAATAGCTTCAATGTGTTTCATGTGGAACAGCAATGATTAAAACTAATTCGGTATTCGTTGTCGAAGGGCAAAGTGATAAGGCGCTTTTATCGAGATTTTTTGATACCGAAATAGTCATTACAAACGGAACATATGTTTCACGTGAAACAAAAGACTATCTCATTGCTTTGGAAAAAACGCATGATATCGTCATTATTACAGACCCTGACGGCCCAGGAAATCAAATTCGTCAAACCCTATTAGCGGTCCTTACTAACCCTAAAGTGGCACTGACGGACAAAAAAAGAGGGATCAAAAAGGGGAAGGTTGGTATTGCTGAAACGGACATTGAACACTTGCTTGAAGTCGTCACGCCCCTAGTTTCACCTGCAAAAGAAATGCCTCTCTCCCTTAACTTGACAGATCTATTAACTTTACAGGCGAAGAATCCTGCTTTCTACCATATTTTGGCACAAAAATATCCACTCAAAAATACAAACAAAAAAACAATGATAAAACGCCTCAAATACTTGGGGGTGACAAAACAAGAAATAGAGGACTTAATTCATGGATAAAAATAATACAATTGCGCTGTTAGAACGTCTAGGTTTAGCCCCACAAAAACGTTTCGGACAAAACTTTTTAATTTCACACACGATTTCCGAAAAAATCACAAAAATTGTGCTCGAAGATGAAAGTGAAGTGATCTATGAAATTGGTCCTGGCCTTGGTGCATTGAGTGATTACCTTGTTGAAACATCCAAGCAGGTCAAACTTGTCGAAATTGATCATGGGCTAGCTTTTTATCTCAAAAAACGCTATGAGGAGAAAGCCAATGTTGAGGTAATTGACCAGGATATTCTTAAAGTGCCGTTTATGCAACAACGCTTGAGCGTCATCTCTAATCTTCCCTACTACATTACAACATCTATTATTGAAAAGGTCATTCTTGATAATCAAGACCTCATTAATTTTGTCTTTATGGTTCAACAAGAAGTAAGTGAGCGGCTTTTTGCCTCTCCAAAATCAAAGGAATATGGTCCATTAGCAGTTCTTCTCAATCTCACAGGGACCATTAAACATGTCCTTAACGCAGATAAAACAGCTTTTTATCCTTCACCCAACGTGAACTCTAGCGTCTATGTGTTTAGACTCAAAGAGCATGGGTTAACCTTACGCCCCCTTTATAAATTTATTAAGGCGCTGTTCCTAATGAGAAGGAAAACACTGTTAAATAATTTGGTCACGCTTGTTGGTGATCGCAATAGGGCCACTAGTATCATTTTGCAAGCAGGCTTAGATTTAAAAGTAAGACCAGAGGAAGTAGAAGCCCAAAAATTTGTCCTATTATTCAAGTATTTTGATGAAGAAGGAACTGAATAAGGTATTTAATTGCGATAAACATCGCCGACAATAAACAAAATAAGGTAAAATATGTATTAGGCAAATTCATACATACTGATAAAGGAGGTGTCGGCTAACGACCGACAATATATTATGAAATTACACTCAATCATCCTTGCAGCAGGCAAGGGAACAAGAATGCGTTCACTGAATAATGACATTTCTAAAGTTGGCTACCCAATTTTAGGGGTTGCGCTCGTTAACTATGTGCTTGACGCAACAAAAGGACTCGTTGATGGAAAAAAGGTGGTCATTGTTGGTCATGGTGGCGAATATACTAAGCAGTTAGTTGAAAAAGAGGCTGATATTGCCTGGCAACATGAGCAACTAGGAACAGGGCATGCCATTATGCAAACTGCACCGATGCTCAAAGGCGTTGAGGGTACGACACTCATTCTCTGTGGAGATACACCCCTATTGACGAATGAATCGCTTAGAAAACTTGTGTCATACCACCTTGAACATAAGCTTGATCTCACCGTTTTAACCGCGACTCCACAAAATCCACATGGGTATGGGCGCATCATACGCGACCAAGACAATCATGTACAAGCGATTGTCGAACAAAAGGATTTGCAAGGTGAGCAAATTAAAGTTAATGAAGTCAACGCGGGCGTTTATGTTGTTAATAACACGTATTTATTTGAACAATTAGACTATTTAAATACCAACAATGCTTCAGGCGAACTTTATTTAACAGACATTATCGATCTCTTTAATAAAAAGGGATATCAGGTTGGTGCTTATGTGTTAGAAGA